>DATMJT010000402.1:0-3075 GCA_035553735.1 Pilimelia sp. | reverse complement strand
GATGACGGCCAGGCGCCGCTGCCCCCGACGCCCGGCAAAGGGGCCTTCGGGGTCCACGGGGTAGCCGAGCTGCGCCGCGGTGGCCGCGACGAGCCGGGTGTCGGTCACCCAGGAGGCCAGGCGGAGCTGGCCCGAGTCGTCCGTTTCGTACATGCTCGGGCACACGTCCACGACGGCGAACCCGGGCCCGTCGGGAGCGCGCTCGACCGCGCTCTGCAGCCGGGGGAGCGCGAAGTTGGCGACGGTGACCGGGTTGCGCTCGACGCCGATCCACCGGCGGCCCATGCGGTGCGCCACGGCGGCGGTGGTGCCGGAGCCGAGGAAGCAGTCGAGCACCAGGTCGCCGGGGTCCGTCGCCACGTGGACGATGCGCTCCAGCAGGCCTTCGGGCTTGGGCGTGTCGAACGCCGGCTGGCCGGGGAACGCGGCGAGCAGGGCCTTCTTGGCGCTGGCGTTGTCGCCCACCTCGTCGGCGCCCCAGATGGTGAAGGGCGCCAGGCCGGTGGCCTCGTCGCGGTAGCGCTTGAGCCGCGGCTTGCCGTGCCCTCCCTTCGGCCAGTAGATCCTCCCCGCCTCGATCAGCTCCTGGAGGCGCTGCCTGGAGTACGCCCAGCAGCGCCCGGGCGGCGGGTCGTGGGCGACACCGGCCGGCGAGACCACGGTGTAGAACTGCGCCGCCGTGGCGTGCCCGGCCTGCACCGACAGGGGCACCGAGCGCCACGGGCCGCGCGGGTCGCCGTCGGGGTTGGCGAAGGCGCCGTCGTCCGGCAGGGCGTTGCGCAGCTTCTTCCAGGCCACCGGCCCGAGCGGCGCGTACACGTGGATGTAGTCGTGCATGGAGCTGAACGACTTCCGGTTGTCCCGGGAGGTGCGCTTCTGCCAGATGATGGTCGCCACGAAGGCGTCCGCGCCGAAGACCTCGTCGAGCACGCAGCGGGCGCGGTGCTGCTCGGCGTCGTCCAGGTGCACCCAGACGCTGCCCTCCGGCGCCAGCAGCTCGCGGATCTGCACCAGCCGGTCCCGCAGCATGGTGAGCCAGATGGAGCGGTCCACGGCGTCGGAGTAGTGGTGGAACTTCGTCTCGCCGGTGTTGAAGGGCGGGTCGATGTAGCACAGCCGGACCCGGCCGCGGTACCGGTCGCGGAACTCGTCCAGCCGGGTGAGACTCCCCAGCGCGTGGGCGGAGTCGCCGCGCACGAGCAGGTTGTCGCTGGGCCGCCCGACCTGGGCCGTGGGGTTGACCAGCCGCACCTCCGCCACCCGGTGGTCGGTGGACGCCGCCCACTGGTGGTCGCCGGCCTCGGTGGTGGCCAGGGACAGGTGCTTGTTGACCCACTGCAGCTCGATACGGCCAGTTTTCGGCAGCGCCGGCATCCGTGCTTGGCTCCCCCCTGCTCGACGCCCAGCTCCCCGCGGGTCTGGTGAGTAGGCAACGGCCCACCCTAGCGTCGGGTCACGCCGGGGCCGGGCCCGCCACGGCGGCGGGCGGTGGAGCGGCGGCGGGCGGCGCGGTCCCGGGGCGCCGCGGTCCGCGCTTGACGAAGACCAGGAAGTACGAGTGGTTCTTGCGGGCGTGCTCCTGGCGCAGCAACCGGGTCACCCCGGGCCGGTTGGGGCGTACCACCACGAACAGGTCCTTGGCGTAGAAGCCGAGTCCCTCGTACGCGTTGATCAGCTCGACGTGGGTGAGCCGCTGCCGGTTGGCGCTCACCTCGTCCTGGCACTTCACCACGAAGACCCCCGCGTCACGCAGCACCCGGTGTGCCTCCGCGCCGGCCTTGAGGTAGAGGTCCAGCACCGCCTCGTGGTACTTCGGCGCCCCGGCCGCCGCCGGGCTGGCCCGCCCGTCGGAGTAGTTGCTGCGGAACGCCGCGTGGCTGCCGGAGCCGGCCAGCTGGGTGGGCCGGCGGCGGAACAGGCCCTCCATGTACGGGGGGTCGAGGACGACGCAGTCGATCTCCCGATCGGCGTACGGCAGGTCCCGGCAGTCCACGCCGGTCTGCAGGTCGGTGGCGAGCAGCTCGTAGCGCCCGGGTGGCACCTTGCGCCAGAAGGCGCCGCGGCCCCAGGTGACGTCGGCGACCCGGCTGCCCGGCGGCACGTGCAGCGCGAGCACCTGGGGGAACACGTCGGCGTTGGTGCCGACGTACGCGCTGAGCACGAGGTCGGTGGTGGCGACCCCGGCCGGCGGTCTGCGCTGCGCCATCGGTCCTCCTCGGTCACCGGCCGCTGGGGCAGACCGTACGGCATCCGGTCCATCGCCGACCGGCATCCACAGGGGAGGCCGGGCGGGCCGGCGGTGGGCGCGGGCGTCGGCGCGGGCCGGGAGGCCCGGGGCCGGCGCGGCCGGTGCGGGCCGGCGGCGGGCGCGGCGGCCGGGTCAGGCCGGCAGCTCCTCGGCCCGCAGCAGTGCGCGGACCTCCCACGGCGGGCCGCCCGGCCCCGTGGGGCGGTCCGACCCGACGGCGTGCGATGCCGGGCCGGTGGCGCGGTCCGACCCGGCGGTACCGGCCGGGCCTGGGCGCGCGTCGACCACGACCGCGGCGCCGAGCACCGTGGCGCCCACGGACGCGAGCGCCTCGTGCAGCGCGCCGAGCTGCGCGCCGGTGGCCGCCCAGTCGTCGACCAGCAGCACCCGGTCGCCGGGGCCGACCCGGGCCCGGCGCACCCCGAGCGACAGCCGCCGGCCGCGGTAGTCGGGCGCCGTCCGGCCCCAGGCCACGGCGTCGGTGAGCCGCTGGTCCCGGGTGTCCTTGTACGCCTCGACGAAGCCGACTCCGAGCGCCCGCGCGACGAGCGGCCCGAGGATGAACCCGGTGACCTCGGGAGCGACCACCGCGGTGGGCGCGGCGTCGGAGTGCAGCCCGGCCAGCGCGGGCCCGATCTCCCCAAGAATTCGGCCATCCCGCCACCAACCAGATATATCGCTCACCAGGTGGGTGCTGCCCGGGCCGGGGTCGTACCAACGAAAGGTCTCGATCAGGCGGGCGCGCAGGTCGGTGCTCACGCGCCCAATCCTGCGACAACGCGTCGGCCTGCCGGCGCGCCGGTGGCCCCCGCCGGCCGGACCAACAT
>DATMJT010000401.1:0-2184 GCA_035553735.1 Pilimelia sp. | reverse complement strand
TCAGCGCGCCGGCCTCGCCCAACTCGTCGAAGTCGGCCTCCCCCTCCAGCAGCGCCCGGACCTCGGATTCCCGGAAGCGGCGGTGCCCGCCCGGCGTGCGGATGCTGCCGATGCGACCGGCCGCGGCCCACCGCGTGACGGTCTTCGGGTCGACGCGGAACAACGCGGCCACCTCGCCCGGTGTCAGCAGACGATCCCCAGTGTCCACGATCCCCTCCTCGCGTCGATGAGGCTCCGTGCCTGGTCAGGCGCTGTTTCGCGGCGACTCCGAGCCCCGATAGGGATGTACGCCCATTAGAGCACCATGGGTGTTTCATGTCCGTGAAACATGGAATTAGACCTTGTTGCGAGGTTAACGCCGTAAGATGGCGAACTTGTCTCGGCTTTGATGGCGGCGGCCGCCTCTCCGGGCCGCACGGCTAGGGTCACACTCCGTGGACGCCATCGACCTCACCCTCATCGAGTTGCTCCGCGGGAATGCCCGGCTCTCATACGCCGAGCTGGCGCGGCAGGTCGGCCTCTCCGCGCCGGCGGTGCACGAGCGCGTCGGCAAGCTGGAGGGCGCCGGCGTCATCCGCGGCTACCGGGCGGAGGTCGACCCGGAGGCCGTGGGCCTGGGGGTCACGGCGTTCATCGGTCTGGCGCAGGACTCCGGCCGGGAGTGCGACGACGTGCTCGACGACCTACGCACGCTGCCGGAGGTGGAGTCCTGCTACTTCATGGCCGGCAGCGAGTCCTACCTGCTCGTGGTCCGGCTCGGCACGATCGCCGAGCTGGAGCACCTGATCGTGCAGCTCAACCGGATGCCGGGCGTCTCCGCCACGCACACCCGGATCGCGTTGTCCGCCAAGTGGGAGCACCGACCGCCGCCGATCCGGCCTGCCGCCGGCCCGCCGGCCGGCAGGGGCCGCTGAGTCACCGTGCGGCAGGGCCGCTGAGCCGCCGGGCGGGCGGCAGGGCCGCTGAGCCGCCGGGCGGCAGGGCCGCTGGCAGGGGGCGTACGCCGACCGCCGGCGGTCAGCCCCTCACCCGGCCGCCGCTACCGCGCGGGGTGCGTTGGTGCGGGCCGCCCGGGGCCGGGCACCGCCGGACCGGCGCCGCGGCGGCTGGCCCACGGCATGCCGGGGCGCCCCCCGCCGCGCCGGAGGCGGGGTCGGCTCGTCGGCCACGGGCACCCCGCTGGGCTCCCGGGCCCCGGTCACGGCCGCCAGCGCGGGCGCCCCGGACCGTACCCGGGTCTCGGCCGGCGCCACCCCGACCCGCTGGAGCATCGCCAGCGTGGCCCGGCGCTGTTTGGGCAGCACCAGGGTGGCCACTGCTCCGGACTCCCCGGCGCGGGCGGTGCGCCCGGCCCGGTGCAGGTAGTCCTTGCCGTCGCGCGGCGGGTCCACGTGTACCACCAGCGAGACCCCGTCGACATGGATGCCGCGGGCGGCCACGTCCGTGGCCACCAGCACGTTCACCCGGCCCTCCCGGAACTCGGCGAGCGTGCGGGTGCGTACCCGCTGGGTCTTGCCCCCGTGCAGCGCGCCGGCCCGCACGCCGACCGCGGCCAGCTGGCCGACCAGCCGGTCCACGTTGGCCTGGGTCCGGGCGAACATGATCGTCCGGCCGGGCCGGGCCGCGATGGAGGCCGCGACCGGCACCTTGTCGTGCGGGGGCACGAGCAGCACGTGGTGGTCCATGGTCTCGACGGTGGCGGCGGCGGGCTCGGTGGCGTGGGTCACCGGGTCCGTCATGAACCGCCGCACCAGGGCGTCGACGTCCGAGTCGAGCGTGGCCGAGTAGAGCAGCCGCTGGCCGCCGTCCGGCGTCCGCTCCAGCAGCTGGCTCACCTCGGGCAGGAAGCCCATGTCAGCCATCTGGTCCGCCTCGTCCAGCACGGTGGTCTCCACCCGGTCGAGTGCACAGACCCCCCGCTCGATCAGGTCGTTCAGCCGTCCCGGGGTCGCCACCAGCACGTCCAGGCCGCGGCGCAGGGCCTCGACCTGGCGGTCGTACGGCACGCCACCCACGGCGGTGGCCAGGGTGAGGTCGACCGCCCGCCCCAGCGGGCGCAGTGCGTCCGCCACCTGCATGGCCAGCTCGCGGGTGGGCACCAGCACCAGTCCGCGGGGCCGACACGGCCGGGCGCGCCGGCCGGGCGCCGACGCCAGCCGGGCCAGCAGCGGCAGGCCGAACGCG
>DATMJT010000400.1:0-5045 GCA_035553735.1 Pilimelia sp. | reverse complement strand
CGGCGGGCCCGCCCGGCGGGGTGGCCGCGCCGACCGGACGCACCGGCCCCGACGCACACCCCGACATCGACTCGCCGTTCCTGGACCTCTTCGGCGCCGCGCCGCCGCGCGTCGGCGGTGGGCCCGCCGCGCCCGGCTCCCGCCGGCCACCGGAGGTGGCAGCCCGCGTGGGCGTCACCCGATCGGGGGAGATCGGGTCGCCCGCCCCGGACCGCGGCCCCGCCGGGGCGTGGCCGGTCGCACCGGCCACCGGCGAGGCGGCCGGGAACGACCCACGGCCGCCGCTGCCGGTACCCGGCGGGCCCCTGGACGGCTTCCCACCCGACCGGCTCCCGGCGCCGCACGCGGGGCCGCCGTACGACTCGTTCGCCCCCAGCGGGGCGCTGCGGCCCGAGCGCACCGACCCGCGCGAGGCCGCCGTGCGCCGGCACGCCAACGGGGCACCGGCGCCCCAGGCCGCCCCGCCGGCCACGGAGGCCGACCCGGCGACCCACCCGCGCGACGCCGACGCAGCCGGCGCCCCGCCGGCCGGCGGCGACCCCGGGCCGGACGGCAACGCCACCCAGCCGGCGTCGGACGGCAACGGCACGCGGCCGGCGTCGGCCGGGCACGCCGGTGCCACCCGCGCCCGCGTCCGCGGCGGGCGGCCGCCGGCGCTGCGACGGCCGCGGTTCACCGACCGCGACCCCGCGGTCGACCTGGCGATCACCGAGATCGCCGGGCACCTGACCTTCACCCCGCACACCGTCACGGCCTGGTACTGGCTACCCGAGGTGCGCTGGGCGTTCCGGCCGGACGCCGAGCGGGAGGTCCTGCTCGGCGCCATCGCCGAGCAGTACGCCGGCCTGGCCGGCTTCCGGCTGCACCTGCGCCGCACCACCCGCCCGTTCCCCGCCGACGAGTGGGCCCGCACCGTCGACCGGCACACGCCCCGGCCGCTGGCCCAGGTCGACGGCGCCCCGTCCTGGTCGGACCACCTGGTCGCCGCCCAGCGGCACCTGCTGTCGGTCAACCACGCCGAGGGGCAGACCTACCTCGGGGTGACGTTCGCCCGGCGCTCGCTCGGCGACTCCCTCATCGAGCGGATCGGCCGGGCGTTCGGCCGCGGCGTGCCGGACGGCGAACGCCGCAAGCTGGCCCGGATGGTCGAGCAGTTCGACGAGGTCCTGGGCTCCTTCGGCATGCGGGGCCGGCAGGTCACGCCCCGCGAGATGGAGTGGCTGCTGTACCGCTCCGTGGCGCTGTGCATGGCGCCACCGGCCACCCTGTCGCCGGTCGGCGGCGGCCACTGGGAACGCGGCGACCTGCTCGCCCTCACCGAGCAGATCGAGCGCTACCGCACCCCGTACGGCTCCACCGTCAAGCTGGTCAACCGGATGACCGGGGAGGAGCGGCACGTCGCCGTGCTGTCGGTCGGCCGCATGGAGCCGCTGGAGATCCCGGAGCGGCACGAGCCCTGGATGCACTTCCACGAGCGGCTGCCCTGGCCGATGGAGCTGTCCTCGCGGATCGACATCCTCGGGCCGACCGACTCCTTCCGCAACCTGGAGCACCGGCTCCGGATGATCCGCTCGCAGCAGCTGGACTACGCCGAGCACGGCATCGACGCCCCGCCGGAGCTGGAGCGGCTGGCCAAGCGGGCACTGCACATCGGCGACGAGATGACCACCGGCCTGCCGGTGGAGTCGGCCCGGGCGCACGGCTGGCACCGCATCGCGGTCGGCGGGCGCAGCCGCGAGGAGTGCCTGGAGCGGGCCCGCCGGCTCATCCAGCTCTACTCGCGCGAGCTGCGGATCTCGCTGCAGCACCCGAAGAACCAGGACTGGCTGGCCCGCGAGTTCATCCCGGGCGAGCCGGTGGCCAACACCGGATACCTGCGCCGGATGCCGGTGCAGCTGCTGGCCGCCGCCCTGCCGCAGGCCGCCTCCACGGTCGGCGACCGGCGCGGCGACCTGATCGGACGCACCGCCGGCACCTGCCGGCGCCCGGTCTTCCTGGACCTGCACTTCCCGATGGAGGTGCGGGAGCGCTCCGGCCTGGCGGTGTTCGTGGCCGAGCCCGGCGGCGGCAAGTCCACCCTGCTGGGCGCGCTGGGCTACCTGGCCGCCCGGCGCGGCGTGCAGGTGACGCTGCTCGACCCGTCCGGGCCGCTGGCGCGGCTGTGCGCGATGCCGGAGCTGCGGCCGTACTCGCGGGTGCTCAACCTGACCGGCTCCGAGCAGGGCACCCTGGCGCCGTACTCGCTCATCCCCACCCCGCTGCGCAGCGAGTTCCCCGTCGGCGCGGTCGGCGACCGGGAGTTCGAGATCGCCGTCTCCAACGCCCGCGCGGAGCGGCGGATGCTGGTCCAGGACATCTGCATGATGCTGGTGCCGCCGCAGGTGGCCCGGGAGGCGTCCACCGCCACGCTGTTCCGACACGCGGTACGCCAGGTGCCGGCCGAGGAGACCTCCACCCTGGACGACGTGGTGGCCTGTCTGCAGGGGCTGGACGACGACGAGGGCCGGGAGCTGGCCAACCTGCTGCTGGACACCGCCGAGATGCCGCTGGCGCTGCTTTTCTTCGGCTCCCCGCCGCCCGGCCTGCTGGGCCCCGACGCGGCGCTGACCGTGATCACCATGGCCGGGCTGCGGCTGCCCGACCTCAAGATCGAGCGGGAGTACTGGTCGGCGGAGGAGGCCCTGGCCCTGCCGATGCTGCACACCGCGCACCGGCTCGCCGTGCGCCGCTGCTACGGCGGCACGATGGGCTCGCGCAAGCTCGTCGGCCTGGACGAGGCGCACTTCATGGAGGGGTGGCGCTCGGGCCGGTCGTTCCTGGTCCGGCTGGCCCGCGACTCCCGCAAGTGGAACCTCGCCGCGCTGGTCGCGTCGCAGAACCCCCGGGACATCCTCGGCCTCGACGTGCAGAACCTGGTCTCCACCGTCTTCGTCGGCCGGATCGCCGAGGACGCCGAGATCGCCTCCGAGGCCCTGCGCCTGCTCCGCGTGCCGGTCAACGACGGGTACGAGGCCACGCTCGCCTCGCTCTCCCAGGCGGACGCCTCGTCCGCCACCCGCCTCGGGTTCCGGGAGTTCGTCATGCGCGACGTGGACGGGCGGGTGCAGAAGGTCAGGGTGGACGTCTCGTACGTCGAGGGGCTGCTCGACTACCTCGACACCACTCCGGCCGCGGTGGCGGCGGCGCCGGGCGGGCTCGTCCCGGCCTCGGTGGAGGTGTGACATGGCCCGGTCCCGCGCGCTGGCCCTCTTCTTCGCGCTGGCGCTGACGGCGCTCGCCACGGTCGCCTGGCCGGTCACCCCGGCCGCCGCCACGCCCGCGGGGGCGCCGACGGCCGTGCCGGCCCGGGCGCCGGGGGACCTGTGCTCCACCCAGGAGTGGCAGGCCGACTTCCGGGCCTGCGTGGCCCGGCTCAAGGACGTGGGCGAGGCCCGGGCGCAGTGTCTGAAGGCGCCCACCCCCGGCGCCCCGGACTCGGGCCTGGCCGGCTGGTTCGCCAGCCGACCGGACTCGGCCAAGCGCAACGGTCCGCAGGGCATCTACAGCGAGTACGGCTACGCCGGCTACAGCTACACGACGTACGACATCGGCTGCGCCGCCACGCTGATGCACCCGGACTACAAGTTCGAGAACACCGTCGCCAACGGCGAGTTCATGATCGGCACGGCGGTGATCGGCGCGTCCAACGCGCTGCGCGAGCGCGCCTGGAGCCCGGCGAGCATGTGGGGCTGGGCCGACCCGCTGGTGGCCCAGGCGACCCGGGCGGTCTACGAGAAGGTGTTCAGCGTCTTCGGCATCCTGACGCTGTGCGTGGTGGGCCTCTACCTGCTGTGGCGCTCCCGCCAGTCGGACATGAGCAACGCGCTGACCACGGCGGGCTGGGCGCTGTTCGTGATGGTCGCGGTGACGGCCCTGGCCGCCTGGCCGGTCAAGTCCGCGCACCTGGCCGACGCCACCCTGGTGAGCACCCTCGGCGTGGTGCACGACGCGGTCGGCCCGCGGGCCAAGGACGTGCCGCCCGAGCGGTGCCGGCTCGGTGGGGACGCCTGCAAGGACAACCGGCCGCCGGCGGTGCGGGCCAGCGACACCGCCACCGAGGCCATGCTCTACAAGTTCTGGCTGCGCGGCGCGCTGGGCTCGGCGGACAGCGAGACCGCCAAGAAGTACGGCCTGGCCCTCTACGACGCCAAGTCGCTGACCTGGGACGAGGCACAGAAGCTGCGCGCCAACCCGCAGACGCGGGACGCCACCATCGCGGCGAAGAACAAGCAGTGGATGAAGGTGGCCGAGCAGATCAAGACCGAGGACCCGGAGGCGTACGAGTACCTCACCGGGGCCAAGGGCATGGAGCGGGTCGGCGCCGGCTTCATCGCCGTGCTGGCCGCGGTCCTGTTCGCCATGTTCGACCTGACCGCCGCGCTGCTGGTGCTGCTGGGTTTCCTGCTCTTCCGGTGGGCGGTGATCGCCGCGCCCATCCTGGGCACCATCGGCCTGCTGCGCCCGGCCAGCGCGGGCCTGCGCCGGCTGGGCAACGCGGTGGTCGCCGCGGTGTTCAACATCGCCGTCTTCGGCACCGCCGCAGCGATCTACCTGTTCGCCGTCGACCTGGTGATGAACACCGGCAGCCTGCCCGGCTGGCTCCAGGTCGTGCTCGTGTGGCTGTGCGGCGTGGTCGGCTGGCTGCTGCTGCGGCCGTACCGGCGGATCACCCAGCTCGGCGGCAAGGATCCCGGGGCGACCGTCGCGTCGGCCGGCTCCTGGCACCGGCGCTTCTTCCGCGACGTACGCGAGGCGGCCAAGCTCAACGTGGTCGAGCCCGGCGGCACCGCCGAGCCCCGGTTCGGCAGGGGCCGCCCCGTGCTGGTCGAGCCGGGCCGGCTACGCCCGGAGGCCCGGCTGGAGGATCCGGCGCACGGCACGCCCCGCCCGGCCCTCGCCACCGCGGGCGCCGACGGCGCGACGGAGCGGGCCACCGCGCCCGGACCGCGCCCCGACGGCCGCGACGGGGACGGCGGGACCGACGGCCCCGTCGCGGCCGTCGGGGC
>DATMJT010000399.1:0-5370 GCA_035553735.1 Pilimelia sp. | reverse complement strand
TCCACCACGTCGGCATGTACATCGGCAACGGCCTGATGGTGCACGCGCCCACCACCCGGGTGGCGGCGTAGAACCGCGACCACCACACGGTGGCGACCCTCACCACGTCGCCGGTGGTGGGCGCGTGCACCATCAGGCCGTTGCCGATGTACATGCCGACGTGGTGGATCGACCGCCAGTCGGCGGGGTTGCTGGCGAAGAACACCAGGTCGCCGGGGAGCAGCGCGCGGCGGTCCACGAGCCGGCCGCGGGTGCCGTGGTACTGGTCGGCGGCCACCCGGGGGATCTCGATCCCGACGGAGCGGTAGGCGCCCCACATCAGGCCCGAGCAGTCCCAGCTGTGCGGGCCCTCCGCGCCCCACTCGTAGGGCTCGCCGCGCTGGGCCATCGCGAACCGGACCGCCTGCTCGGCCTTCGGGTGTGCCCGCAGCCCGTGGTGTGGCCCGCCGGTGCCACCGGTCGCCGTACCGGTGCCGCCACCGGGCAGGTACTGGGCGCCGAGCTGCCGTTCCCGCGCCTCACGCTGGCGTTCGGCCTCGGCCAGCGCGGCGGCGTTGCGCTGCCTGAGCTGCCGCAGGGCGGCGACCTTTGCCCGATAGGCCGGCTCCTGGATGGCGTACTGCCGCTCGACGGCGGCGAGCCGGGCCAGCACGTCCTTGTACTCGCGCGAGGCGGCTTGCTCCGCCTCCCGGGCGCGGACCGCCTCCCGCCCGGCCGCGGTGGAGCTGGCCGACTGCTGCCGGCGTAGTCGGGAGAGCTGGCTCAGGTCGTGCAGGTCGGAGCCTGCCGCGCCCGGCGGCAGGGCCGCCGCCTCCCGGTACGCGGCGCCCGCCGCCTCCTGGGCGATCCGCTCGGCCGCCTGGGCCTCCTGCTGCGCCGTGCGCCAGGCCCGCTCGTCGACGACCAGCTCGGCCCGCAGGCCGGCGCGCTCCAGGCGAAGCTTCTTGAGCGCCTCGGCCCGGCTGGCCACGTCGGTCTCGGCGGCGCTCAGCTGCTGCGCGAACGGCCCGACCTGGCCGCCTGTCACGGGGGCGGGCGCGGCCGGGCCGGCGGGGCCCGTCGGCTGGGTCGCGGTGGACTGACCCGGCAGGGTCAGCGGACCGGCCGGGACGGGCCGGGTGCCGCCGTCGGGCACCTGGCCGGGTCGGCCGGGCTCCACGTACGCCGGCGGCGGCGCGGCGTACGCCGGGGCGGCGAGGGCGGTGGCGAAGGCGGCGCCGAGCAGCGCCGACCAGGCGGCGGGCCGCAGGACCGACCAGGCCGCGCGCGGCGCGACGCCGCCGGAGGTGTGCGGCCTGTGTGGACGCCGTCGTTGCTTCGCCATGGTCTCCCGCTCCCCGTCGGCCTCGATGGACAGTCACGCCCGGTGCGGTGGCCGCCGCCGCGTCGGCTGGCTGCCCGTCTGGGCCCTATCCGGCTGGCTGCCCCTCTGGTCCCTATCCGGTCTACCTCACGCGCGCCATTGGTGTCGATCCGAGCGGGGTGAAGGCTTGCCGAATATGACGCGCATTCCGGCCTATCGGGACTAATGACCCCGGTCGCGGTGCGGTCGGCGTCGGGCCGCGCCGCGGCGGTGACCGGGACGCGACCGCCCCGGCCCCGGGTGGACGACGTAGGCTCGGCAGCGGACGGCGCCGCGCCGGCACGCGGGACGGGCGGCCGACACCGGCGCCGGCCGGGACCGACGACCACGGGCGGGCCACGACACGGAGGACGGCGCATGGACGCGGGGCTCAAGCGGGAGCTCGAGGACAAGATCCTGGCCGGGGCCCGGCTCACCCGGGAGGACGGGCTGGCGCTCTACGCCTCGGACGACCTCGCCTGGCTCGGCCGCCTGGCGCACCAGCGCCGCACCGAGCGCAACGGCGACCGGGTGATGTTCAACGTCAACCGGCACCTCAACCTCACGAACGTCTGCGCGGCCAGCTGCGCCTACTGCTCGTTCCAGCGCAAGCCGGGCGAGAAGGACGCCTACACCATGCGGGTCGAGGAGGCCGTGCGCAAGGCCAAGGAGATGGAGGGCGAGCAGCTCACCGAGCTGCACATCGTCAACGGCCTGCACCCCACGCTGCCCTGGAAGTACTACCCGCGGGTGCTGCGCGAGCTGAAGGCGGCGCTGCCCGGGGTCAGCCTGAAGGCGTTCACGGCCACCGAGGTGCACTGGTTCGAGCGGATCAGCGGCAAGCCGGCCGAGGAGATCCTGGACGAGCTGATCGACGCCGGGCTGGAGTCGCTCACCGGCGGCGGCGCGGAGATCTTCGACTGGGAGGTCCGCCAGCACATCGTCGACCACGCCACCCACTGGGAGGACTGGTCGCGGATTCACCGGATCGCCCACGCCAAGGGCCTGCGCACGCCGTGCACGATGCTCTACGGGCACATCGAGGAGCCGCGGCACCGCGTCGACCACGTGCTGCGGCTGCGGGAGCTACAGGACTCCACCGGCGGCTTCGTCGTCTTCATCCCGCTGCGCTACCAGCACGACTTCGTCGACTCCGCCGACGGGAAGGTCCGCAACCGGCTGCAGGCCCGCACCACGATGGCGGCGCCCGCCGAGTCGCTGAAGACCTTCGCGGTGTCCCGGCTGCTGTTCGACAACGTGCCGCACGTGAAGTGCTTCTGGGTGATGCACGGGCTGTCCGTGGCGCAGCTGTCGCTCAACTTCGGCGTCGACGACCTGGACGGGTCGGTGGTCGAGTACAAGATCACGCACGACGCCGACGCGTACGGCACCCCGCAGACGATGCACCGCGACGACCTGCTCCACCTGATCTGGGACGCCGGCTTCCAGCCGGTCGAGCGCAACACCCGGTACGAGGTGGTCCGCACGTACGACCCTCCGGTGCCGCTGTCGGCGCGCCGGGCCGAGCCCCAGCAGGTGTGGGCCTGATCGCCGGCGCGTCCGGGCGGCGTAACCTCGTCGGCGACATGACTGGCAGCACGGGCACGCCGGCGAGACCGTACCGCGACGCGGACGGGCGCTTCGGCACGCTGGCCGGGCTGCTCGCCATGAGCCTGGCCGGGCTGGTGGCCGGCGCGGTGGTGCTGGCCCTGTTCGACGGGGTCTTCGCGCTGCTCGGGCTCGGCGACTTCGGACGGGTCAACGGCTGGCTGGCGGTGATCGTGCCGGTGATGCTGCTGGTCGAGGACTTCCGTGCCTGGCGGGGGGAGCGGGCCAGGCTGGTGGCGGCGCCCGTGGCGCTCGCCGTCGGGGTGGCCGCGGGACTGGTCGCCGCCGGGCTCGCCGGTGCCGCGCCGCCGCTGCTCAGCGGCGCGGTCGGCGCGCTGGTCTGCACCCTCGGCTACGCGCCCGTGTGGTTCCACGGGGTCCGCGCGGGTGGCCGGCGGGGCGGTTCGGGCAGTGGAGGACGAGCGTGAGCGAGCGGAGCGAGGGGACAGCGTGAGCGGGACCGTCAAATACACCCTGGGCCGGCTCGGGCTCTTCCTGGCCGCCGCGCTCGCGCTCTGGCCCGTACCGCTGAACCTGCTGCTCAAGTTGATGATCGCGGTGCTCGTGTCGGCGGTGCTGGCGTACTTCCTGCTGCGCCCCTGGCGCGACGAGATGGCCCGGGACCTGGCCCGGGGAGTGGAGCGGCGGCGCGCCGAGCGCGAGCGGCTGCGCCGGGCGCTGGCCGGCGACGACGCCCCGGCCACCGCCGCCGCGGCGGCGGGTCCGCCGGCCACCGCCGCCCCCGGTGATGGCCATGCCGCGGCCCCGGCTGACGGTGCGGCCCCGGCCTCCCGCGGCGCCGCCTCGGCCCCGGCGGACCCGGCCGCCCCCGGCGCCGCCACCTCGGCCGCGGCGGACCCGCCAGGCCCCGGCGCCGCCTCGGCCCACAGTGAGGCCCCCGGCCCGGCCCCGGGTGATGGCGCGGCCCGCTGAGCCCACGGCCGGTGCGTGGCGGCGCCGCGGCGGCCGATCAGCCGGCCAGGTCAGTCGATCAGGCCACGGCGCCGGGCGATCCGGTCCAGATCCTCGGCCAGCGCGTCGAGGCGGCTGACCCCCGCGTCCGGCTCGTCCGGCGTCCGTTCGCTGGGCCGCACGCCGAGCACCGGCTCCATGATCTGATCCGCCCGCGCCGCGTACCGCCGCTGCGCGGCGGTGATCGCGGCGGTCACCTCCGCGGCCAGCTCGTGGGCGGACAGGTGCAGGGCCGGCTCCTCGATGTGCAGGTCGCGGAGCGCGCCGCCCGGGCCGGTGCGGGCGTGCACGTAACCGCGCGGCGACCTGCCCTCGCCGGCCTCGGCGGCCAGGTCGCCCGGCATGCGCTGCACCTGCGCGACCTGGCGGTGGGCGTACTCGGCGAGGTCGCCGAGGTCACGGATCTCCGGCACGTGGGTTCCTCCGCCTCCGGCGCGGTACGGGCTCCGCGGTGCACTCCCGAGCAGGATAGCGGGGTTCGGGTCGGTGATGGCATGCTCGGCCGGTGTCCCGGGACTGCGCCGCGACCGTCGCACCCGCGGTGTCCGCGCCGCCGCGCCCGGCGGAACGAACGCGGCCGGGCGCCAACCGCTGGCAACCGACCGGGTGATCGAGAAGGCGGTCGTTCGGCCGACCCCGGGGCCCACGGTCGGCCGCGTGACCGGTGCCGACCGGGCCCAGGACCTGCCCAAATCTTGTAACTCTAGAGAAATGCGCCGATGGCCGAGCGTCCAAACCATGGATGCATGTTGATATGATCTTGATTTGATGGTGTGGTGGTGCGGCTGGCGGAGTCCTCCAACCCCCAGGAGGTCACTGATGAGATTCCGCGTACCGCGATCGACCCGTAGACCCACGGTCCTCGCGGTCACCCTGGCCCTGGCTGCCTTCACTGTGGCGGGCACCCCAGTCGCCGCTGCCCCGGACCACGGTTCCCAGACCGTCTCGTCCAACCAGTACCGGGTACTCGGCCCCCGCACGTTCGCCGACCGCAACGCGGTCGCCGGCACGGGCGCCGCCATCGATTACAGCGAGCACGGGCGCCTCTACGTCACCGCCACCCCGGCGGAGGTGAAGAAGATCCGGTCGCTGGGCTTCACGGTCGAAGTCGTCCAGTCCCCGCTGCAGCAGGCCGCCGCGGCGAACACGTACGACTTCCCGCCGGCCGACTCGGGCTACCACAACTACGCGGAGCTGACCACCAAGGTCAACCAGGTTGTGGCGGCGTACCCCTCGATCGCCCGCAAGTTCAGCATCGGCCGTTCCCACGAGGGTCGGGACATCTTCGGCGTGAAGATCTCCGACAACGTGGCGACGGACGAGAACGAGCCGGAGATCCTGTTCAACGCCCAGCAGCACGCCCGTGAGCACCTGACCACCGAGATGGCGGTCTACCTCATGGACCAGTTCACCCGGGGCTACGGCTCGGACAGTCGGATCACCAACCT
>DATMJT010000398.1:0-7263 GCA_035553735.1 Pilimelia sp. | reverse complement strand
CACCCGACGCGGGCGTCCGGGTCGCCGTGTGGTCCGTACCTCGCCACCGCCCCCTCCTCCCCACCGGGCCGCTCCGCCTGCGCCACACTACTTCTGGTGACCAGGGCGGGTGGACCGCGGGCGAACACAGGAGCGTGGAATGGACTTCGACGTCACGGTTGAGATCCCCAAGGGGCACCGCAACAAGTACGAGGTCGACCACGTCACGGGCCGCATCCGGCTGGACCGCACCCTGTTCACCTCCACCCAGTATCCGGCGGACTACGGCTTCATCGAGGGCACCCTCGGCGAGGACGGGGACCCGCTGGACGCGCTGGTGCTGATCCAGGAGCCGACCTTCCCGGGCTGCCTGATCCGCTGCCGGGCGATCGGCATGTACCGGATGACCGACGAGAAGGGCGGCGACGACAAGGTGCTCTGCGTGCCCTACGAGGACCCGCGCCAGGAGCACCTGCGCGACATCCACCACGTGCCGGAGTTCGACCGCCTGGAGATCGAGCACTTCTTCCAGGTCTACAAGGACCTTGAGCCCGGCAAGTCGGTGGAGGGCGCCACCTGGGTGGGGCGCACCGAGGCCGAGGCGGAGATCCGGGCCTCGCGGCGCCGGCACCAGCAGGAGTCCGACCATCCGCAGGAGACGGGCCGCTGACCGGGCCGCGGTGATGGCCGACCGGCTGCTCGACGAGGCGGCGCTGACCCGGTCCGCGGTGGTGGCCAACTGCGCGATGAACCGCGAACGCCAGCTGGCGGGCCCCAACAGCTACGCCCGCGAGCTGGGCTTCCACCCGGTGGACCGGCTGCGGTCCGCCCTGGCCCTGGGGTCCGGCGCACCGGCCCCGGAGGTGGGCTGGCTGGATCTGTGCTGCGGCCGGGGCCGGGCCCTGCGGCAGGCCGCGGAGCAGCTGCGCGCCGAGGGCCTGGCGCACCGGGTGGCCCTGGTCGGGGTGGACCTGGTGGACTACTTCGACCCCGCGCCGGCGCCGGACCCGCCGCCCCGGCTGGTCTGCGCCTCGGTCACCGAGTGGGCACCCACCGGACACTTCGACCTGATCACCTGCGTGCACGGCCTGCACTATGTGGGCGACAAGCTCGCGGTGCTGGCCCGCGCCGCGGGATGGCTGACCGACACGGGGCTGCTGGTCGCCGACCTCGACCTGGCCAGCATTCGGCGGCCGGACGGCAGCCCGGTCGGCCGGTCGCTGGGCGCCGCCCTGCGCCGGGCCGGGTTCCGCTACGACGCCCGGCGCCGCCGGATCAGCCTGGTCGGCCGGCGGGAGGTGGCGCTGCCGTACACCTACCTCGGCGCCGACGACCGGGCTGGCCCGAACTACACCCGCCAGCCCGCGGTCGACTCCTACTACGCGCCGCACTGACCGCTGGGCGCGGCGACGACCCACCGCGGTGACCGCCCGGCGCGGTGACCACCCGGCGCGGCAGGCGGCGGCGGTCAGCCCGCCAGACCCCTGACCCTGGCGTAGAGGTCGAGCACCGCGCACGCGACCGGCACCACGGAGATCATCACGACGGTGTCCAGCAGGTCCGCCGTGCGTCCCAGGTACGGCGAGGGCGGCCGGGTGGCGTACGTGGTGCCGGCCACGGTCACCACCAGCGCCACGGCCGCCGCCGCCAGCAGCACGGCGAGCAGCGCGTCGGGCCCCGACCGCCCGGCCAGGGCCACGCCCAGCGCGCCGAACCCGGCCAGCCCGCCCAGCAGCAGCGGCACCCGCTGCCGGGCGGTGACGAACAGCCGGGACCGCAGCAGCAGCGCGGCGGCGGTCGCGGCGGCCAGCAGCCGCCCGGCCGTACCACCGGCGACGACCAGCACCACGGCGCACGCCGCGCTCAGCAGCGCGTGCCCGATGAGCGACCCGGTGAGCACCTGCTCCGTGCGGGCCACCGCGGCGAGCACCTGCTCCTGGTCGGGGCGCTCCCGCGCGGCGTCCGGCGCGGGAGCGGCCGGGGCGGTGAACCCGGTCGCCGCCGCGCCGGTTGGCAGGGTGACCGGCGGCGTGGGCACCTTGCCGAACCGGATCGCCAGCAGCGGCAGCACCCCGATGCCGCAGACCAGCACGGCGGCCAGCACCGCGGCGGCACCGGCCGCCGAGGTCAGGAAGCCCAGGGCAGCCCCGACCGCGCCGAGCAGCCCGACCAGGACGCCCGCGACGAACACCCGCAGCCCGGCGGCCACGCCGACGAGCCCCAGCACGGCGAGCAGCAGCAGCGCGACCGAGCCCACCAGCAGCTGCGGGGCGCCGAGCCAGCGCACCGGGGCGAGCACCCCGACCGGGTCGCCGGTGGCCACCAGCAGCGCACCGCCGACGAACGCGTACGGCAGCGCGTAGCCGCCCAGGGTGGCGCCGGCCGGGCCCGCTCCGTACGCCCGGGAGGCGGTCACGGCGGCCAGGGTGAGCAGGACGGCGACGCCGAGCCCGGCGTACGGCGCGGCGGCCCAGCCGGGGCCCCCGCGGAGCAGGGCGACCAGCCCGACGGCCAGCAGCACCCCGGCCGCGGCGAGACTGGCCGCCCGGGTGGCCGCGGGCGTCCACACCGCGCCGTGCCGGCGGGCGCCCTCGGCGATCGCCTCGACCACGTCGTCGAACTCCAGCTCCGGCCAGCGGGCCTGGGCGGGCACCAGGTAGAGCACCTCCCCGTCGCGCACGCCCTGGCTGAACAGGCCCTGCGCCGGGGCCAAAACCTCGCCGTCGGCGCGACGCAGCAGCCAGCCGCCGTGCCGCTCGCCGTCGTCGGCCAGGCCCTCGCCGGCGTGCCGCAGCACCTCGGGCAGCAGCTCGACCAGCGGCACGTGCTCCGGCAGCGCCACGTCCACCCGGCGCTGGGGCGCGCTGACGGTGACCCGGGCCAACCCGGTAGAGGCGCCAAACCGTCCACTGTGGTCCACGGACATGGCGGTCAACTCTCCTCGGGCGGCCGCGGCTGCGGGAACGAGGGCACTTTACCTACCATGGTGGCGCCCGCGGGGACCCGTCCGGGCCGGCACAGGGGGAGGACCACCATCAATGCGCGCTAACCGGACGCCGCGGTGAGCCCGGTGGTGAGGCGGTGAGCACGGTGGTCGTCAAGCGCCAGCCCCGCCGGCCGGCGCCGCCGATCCCCTCCGGCGAGCTGGTGGTGGACCCGCCGCCGGAGATCCCCGCCGTCACCGGGGGCCGCTGGCAGCAGCTTTTGATGACGCTGCCCATGCTGGCCGGAACGGTGGCGATGGCGCTGATGTTCGGCCGGGGCAGCAGCGGGCCGTACGCGTACGTCGTCGGCGGGATGTTCGGCATCTCCTCCCTGGCCATGCTGGTCACCTCGTGGAGCTCCACCGGCGGGCCCAAGCGCGCCGAGATGATGACCGCACGCCGGGAGTACCTGCGCCACCTGGCCGGGCTGCGCCGCCGGGTCCGGGAGACCGTGGCCCGGCAGCGGGCCGGGCAGTACTACCGGCACCCGGACCCGGCCCAGCTGTGGTCCACCGTCGCCAGCCACCGGATCTGGGAGCGGCGCGCCACCGACCCGGACTTCGGCGTGGTCCGCATCGGCCTGGGCCCGCAGACCCTGGCCACCCCGCTGGTGCCGCCGGTGACCCGGCCCCTGGAGGACCTGGAGCCGATGACCGCGGGCGCGCTGCGGCGGTTCCTGGACGCCTACTCGGTCGTGGCGGACCTGCCGGTGGCGGTGTCGCTGCGCGGCTTCGCCCGCATCCACGTACGCCCGGAGGCCGGCGCGCGCGGCGACCGGGTGGCCTGGGCCGACGGCGGGGTCGCGGCGCAGGGCCTGGCCCGGGCGCTGCTGGCCCAGCTGTGCGTCTTCCACGCCCCCGACGACCTGGTGGTGGCGGTGTGCGCCGGCCCGGAGCGCCGGGCGGCGTGGGAGTGGGTCAAGTGGCTGCCGCAGGCGCAGCACCCCACCCGGGTGGACGCCCTGGGGCCGGTCCGGCTGGTCACCAGCGCGCTGCCCGAGCTGGAGCGCCTGCTGGAGGACCTGATCGCCAGCCGCCCCCGCTTCAGCCCCGGCCACCAGAGCACCGACGGCCCGCACGTGGTGATCGTCATCGACGGTGGCGAGCGCACCGGCGCCGCGCATCTGAGCACGGACGGCGGCCTCGACGGCGTCACGGTGCTGGACCTCGACCAGCCGCCGCCCCGGCTGCTCGACCGCGGCGTGCTGGCGCTGGAGATCGCCCGGGACGGCCGGCTGCGCACCTCCACGATGGACGGCGAGGCCGACGTCGGGGTCGCCGACTCGCTGAGCCTCGCCGAGGTCGAGGCGGTGGCCCGGCGGCTGGCCCCGCTGCGCCTGGCGGCGGCCTCCCGGTCGGCGGACGCGCCGCTGGCCGCCGAGATGGGCCTGGCCGAGCTGCTCGGCATCACCGACCCGCACGGCTTCGAGGTGGCCCAGGGCTGGGCGCCGCGCCCCAACCGGGACCGGCTGCGGGTGCCGCTGGGCGTGGGCGCCGACGGCGCCCCGGTGGAGCTGGACATCAAGGAGTCCGCGCAGGACGGCATGGGCCCGCACGGGCTGCTGATCGGCGCCACCGGCTCGGGCAAGTCGGAGCTGCTGCGCACCCTGGTGCTGGCCCTGGCGGCGACGCACTCCTCCGAGGTGCTCAACTTCGTACTGATCGACTTCAAGGGCGGCGCGACGTTCGCCTCGCTGGACCGGCTGCCCCACACGGCCGCCGTGATCACCAACCTGCGCGACGAGCTGCCGCTGGTCGACCGCATGGTGGACGCGATCAACGGTGAGCTGGTCCGGCGGCAGGAGCTGCTGCGCAAGGCGGGCAACTTCGCCAGCCTGCGCGACTACGAGACCGCCCGGGCCAGCGGGGCGGCCCTGGCCCCGCTGCCGTCGCTGTTCATCGTCTGCGACGAGTTCTCCGAGCTGCTGTCGGCCAAGCCGGACTTCATCGACCTCTTCGTCCAGATCGGCCGGCTGGGCCGGTCGCTCGGCGTGCACCTGCTGCTGGCCAGCCAGCGGCTGGAGGAGGGCCGGCTGCGCGGCCTGGACACCCACCTGTCGTACCGCATCGGCCTGCGCACCTTCTCGGCCCTGGAGTCCCGCGCGGTGCTGGGCGTGCCGGACGCCTACGAGCTGCCCCGCTCCCCCGGGCACGGCTACCTGAAGTTCGGCACCGAGCCGCTGGTGCGGTTCAAGGCCGCCTACGTCTCCGGGGCCTACCGGCGGCCGGGGTCCGGACCGGCCGGCGCCGACGGGCGCCCCGGCGGCGTCCGGGTCCTGCCGTACGGGACCCACTACGTGCCGGTGCCCGAGCCCGAGGAGCTGCCCGCCCCGGCCGCCGAGGACGCGCCGGGCACGGTCAGCCTGCTGGACATCATGGTGGCCCGGCTCGCCGGCCAGGGGCCGCCCGCGCACCAGGTGTGGCTGCCGCCGCTGGGCCAGGCGCCGGCGCTGGACGAGCTGCTCGGCCCCGTGGTGGCCGACCCCGCCCGGGGGCTCACCTTCGCCAACCCCCAGCTGCACGGCGCGATGCAGGTGCCGGTGGCCCTGGTGGACAAGCCGTTCGAGCAGCGCCGCGACGCCCTGTGGCTGTCGCTGGAGGGCGCCGCCGGGCACGTCGCCGTCGTGGGCGGGGTGCGCAGCGGCAAGTCGCACCTGGTCCGCACGCTGGTCACCGGCCTGGCTCTCACCCACACCCCCGCCGAGGTGCAGGTCTACTGCCTGGACTTCGGCGGCGGCTCGCTGGGCTCGCTGGCCGACCTGCCGCACGTCGGCGGGGTGGCGGGCCGGCTGCACCCGGCCGCGGTACGGCGCACCGTGGGCGAGGTCGCCACGCTGCTGGCCGAGCGGGAGCGGCGGTTCGCGGCCCTGGGGGTGGACTCGATCTCCTCGTACCGCCGGCGCCGGGCCGCCGGCAGCGTCGCCGACGATCCTTTCGGGGACGTGTTCCTGGTGGTCGACGGCTGGTCCACGCTGCGGTCGGAGTTCGACGACCTGGAGCCGGTGGTGACCGACATCGCCACCCGGGGCCTGTCCTACGGTGTGCACGTGGTGGCCACCGCGGCGCGCTGGATGGACCTGCGGCCGGCGATCCGCGACCTGTTCGGTTCGCGGCTGGAGCTGCGCCTGGGCGACCCGGCCGACTCGGAGATCAACCGCAAGGCCGCGGCCGGGGTGCCGCAGGAGAAGCCCGGCCGGGGCATCACCGCCGACCAGCTGCACCTCCTCACCGTGCTGCCCGAGCTGACCAGCCTGGGCAACGACCCGGCCGCCCTGGTCAAGGCCGTGGCGGCCAACTGGGGCGGGGCGCCGGCGCCCGCCGTGCGGCTGCTGCCGCCGGTGCTGGCGTACGACCGGCTGGAGCAGGACCCGGCCACCGGGCTGGAGCTGCCGATCGGAATCGCCGAGGCGGACCTGCGGCCGGTGTCGCTGGACTTCGCCGGCGAGCCGCACTTCCTGCTGTTCGGCGACGCCGAGTGCGGCAAGTCCTCGTTCCTGCGGGCGCTGGCCACCACGATCGTCCGCCGGTTCACCCCCGAGCGGGCGCGGATCATCCTGGTCGACTACCGGCGCAGCCTGCTGGAGACGGTCACCACCGACCATCTCATCGGGTACGGCACCGGGGCCACCCAGACCACCGAGCTGCTGGAGTCGGTGGCCGGTTACATGCAGCGCCGGCTGCCGGGGCCCGACGTCACCGCGCAGCAGCTGCGGGAGCGCTCGTGGTGGACCGGCCCGGAGTGTTTCGTGCTGGTCGACGACTACGACCTGGTGGCCACCGGGCCCGCCAACCCGCTGCTGGCCCTCCAGGACTACCTGCCCCAGGCCCGCGACATCGGCCTGCACCTGGTGGTCACCCGGCGCTCGGGCGGGGCCAGCCGGGCCCTGTACGACCCGGTCATCCAGCGGCTGCGCGAGCTGTCCTCCCCGGGCCTGGTGATGTCCGGGGACAAGAACGAGGGAGCGCTGCTGGGCAACGTGAAGCCGGCCCCGCTGCCGCCCGGCCGCGGCTTCCTGGTCAACCGCAAGGCGGGGGTGCGCCTGATCCAGCTCGCCTACCTCGGCGCGCCCCACTGAGCGGACCCCGCCGGGTACCCTCTCGCCAGTGACCACCGTGGGATGCAGCCCTCCGTGACCGCGCCCGGACCCCGCCTCGGCGCCCGGACGCGGCGCGTCGCCGCGCTGCTGGCGGCCGTCACGGCGTTCGCGCCGGCCGCCGTGGCCGGCGCCCCGGGCGCCGTCTCCGCGGCCGCCGCGCCGACCCGCGCCCCCGCGGGTGCGGTCGCCCGCCCCGCCGACGGC
>DATMJT010000397.1:0-2763 GCA_035553735.1 Pilimelia sp. | reverse complement strand
CACGATGGCCTGGGAAGTGTCCATTGGGTCCCTCGGGGGTCGGTGGGGCTCGGGCGTCGGGCGGCCGGTGCCGGCGCCCTGGCAAACGGTAGAAACCGCCGATGACCAGCCACAACGCCCCGCGGAGCGACTTCCGGGTCCCCCCGTGGGGGGAGGACGGATGCCCGCGGAGAGCGATTCGCCAGGCCGTCGGCGCCCGTACGCTGGAGGGCGTGGAACGGCGCGCCCGCACCCCCCGAGGCCCGGCACCGGACCGGGACGCGACCCCCGGCGGGCCGGCGGTGGCCCGCGGCCGGATGACGGGCGGCCGGCTGGGCCGGGTGGGGCCGGCGCGCGCCGTGGCGACCGACGTCGCGCTCGCCGGCCTGGTCTTCCTGGGCACGCTGGGCATCCTGGCCACCCAGGGCTTCGGGTCGCCGGACCCGCGGGCGCGGTCACTGGACACCCTCGGAACCTTGCTGGCCGCCGCGGCGACCCTGCCGCTGGCCCTCCGGCGGCTCGCCCCGGCCCTCGGCTACGGGACGGTCGCCACGGCCACCGTCGTGCTCCTGGCCCTGCGCTACCCGCTCGACGTGCCGGTGGGTGCGGCACTGGGCGGCTACGCGCTGGCGGTGGCCCGCAGCGGCGATCCCCGGCCGCTGCGCCGCCGCGCCGCCATGCTCGCGGTGACGGCGTTCGTGCCGCTGCTCGCCGTGGCGTACGGCGTCGCCGGGGTGGACGTCTGGGGCATCACGCCGGAGCTGGTGGCCTGGGCCCTGGTCTTCGTCGGCGTGTGGGTGGCCGGAGACCGTACCCGGTTGCGGCGGGAGCGCCTGGCCGAGCTGGAGGAGCGCGCCCGGCGTACCGAGCGGGAGGCCGAGCGGGAGCGGCGCCTGGCCGCGGCCGAGGAGCGCACCCGCATCGCCCGGGAACTGCACGACTCGGCGGGGCACGCGATCAACGTGATCCTGGTGCAGGCCGGCGCGGCGCGGTTGCTGCACGAGCGGGACCCGCAGCGCTCCCGGCGCGCCATCGCCACGATCGAGGAGGTGGCCCGGGACACGCTGGGGGAGATCGACCGGCTGGTCCGGGCGCTGCGCGCGGACGACGGCGGCGAGCCGCCGCCGGCCGACCCGGCCGCGCTGGACGAGCTGCTGGCCACGCACCGCGCCAACGGCCTGCGGATCGTCGCCGACCTGCCGGGCGGCCGCCGGCAGCTGCCCCGCGCGGTGGCCTGGGCCGCCTACCGCATCCTCCAGGAGGCGCTGACCAACGCCGCCCGACACGGCATCGGCAGCGCCGAGGTGAGCGTGCGCCACACCGCCGACGCGGTCGAGTTGACCGTGCGGAACCCGGCCGCTGCGGTGTCGGCGTCCGGCGCCGGCCGCGGCCACGGCGTCGTCGGCATGCGCGAGCGGGCTTCGCTGCTCGGCGGTGTACTGACCACCGAGGTGCGGCACGGGGTGTTCCTGCTGTCCGCCCGCCTGCCGTACCGGCCGGAGTCCGGCACCGCCGGCCCGCGCCGCCCGGCGCCCGATGCGGCAGCTGCGGGCGGTGGCGCTGCGGGCGGTGGTGCACCGGGCCCGGTGTCGGCGCCGCCGGACGGGTCGCCGGCCCGGGCGCTCGACCGGCAGGGCTCGCCGTGAGCGAGCCGGGCGGGTGGCGGACGGCGATGGCGCACGCGCGGGCGCGCCTCTCGGAGCGGCGTGGGGTGATCGCGTGACCGGGGCGCTGCGGGTGCTCATCGTGGACGACGACGACCTGATGCGGGCGGGGCTGTGCGCCGTGCTCTCCAGCGACGACACCATCCACGTGGTGGGCGAGGCCGCCGACGGCCGGGCCGCGCTGGCCGGCGCCCGCCGGCACGAGCCCGACGTGGTGCTGATGGACGTGCGGATGCCGAACCTGGACGGCATCGCGGCCACCGCCCAGATCCTGTCCGCCTGCCCCCGCGTCCGCGTCCTGATCCTCACGACCTTCGAGGACGACGACTACGTCTTCGGTGCGCTGCGTGCTGGAGCCTCCGGCTTTCTGCTCAAGCGCACCCAGCCGGAGCAGCTGATCGCGGCGATCCACGCCACCGCGGCGGGGGAGTCGCTGCTGTCCCCGTCGGTGACCCGGACCGTGATCGACCGGCTGGCCCGCCTGCCGCAGGCGGACCCGGCCGCCGGCCGCCGGCTGCGCGAACTCACGCCGCGGGAGCGCGACGTGCTCCAGCTGGTGGCCCGTGGACTGTCCAACGCGGAGATCGCGGAGGCTCTCCTGGTGGAGGAGTCCACGGTGAAGACGCACATGAAGCGCCTCCTGGCCAAGCTCGGGCTGCGGGACCGGATCCAGGCGGTGATCCTCGCGTACGAGACGGGTCTGATCCAGCCCGGCCAGCCCACGGCAGGCCCCGGCGTGGCGGCGGGCCCGCGTGCGGCGACGGAGGTGCCCCGCCCGAGCGGGGGACGCTGACGCAGCGGTCAGTCAGTGGAGCGTGGCCGGCGTGCGCGTCGGGCGGTGCGTGCCGGCCGGACGCGACCCCGCCGGCCGGGAACCGGTGGGCCGGGAGCCGGCGGGTCGGGTGCCCGCCCAGCGGGGTACGCCGGCTAGCCCGTTCAGGGTCTCGACCGGGTGCCTGGACCGCACTACGTTGTCACCTAGCATGACCGCCCCCATGTGTACCCGCGTCCGCAGCGCTACCTGTTTCAACGAGCACCCGGTCGGCGGGTGGCTGCCAGGTACGCGGCCGTGGTGGGCCGTGCTCGGGCTCGGGCCGGCGGGACGGTGCGGGCCCGGGCG
>DATMJT010000396.1:0-3443 GCA_035553735.1 Pilimelia sp. | reverse complement strand
CACCTTTCCGGAGTGGGGCGGGGGGACGGGAGCGCAGGGGACATGCGGCAGTCACCACCGCCGCTGGAAGCGGTTGCGCAAGAACACGGCCACCGAGTTCATCAGCAGCAGGATGCCCAGCAACAACACGATCGCCGCGGCGGCCAGCTCCTGGTACGCGGCCTGCGACTGGGTCGTCAGGCTGAAGATGATGGTCGGTAGGGTGGTGAACCGGTCCTGCAGCCCGGCCGGGTTGTACGCCACCAGCGCGGCGCCCAGCAGCAGCAGCGGAGCCGCCTCGCCGATCGCTCGGGACAGCGCCAGGATCGCGCCCGTGGCGATCCCCGGGACGGCGGCGGGCAGCACCTGGCGCCAGATGGTCTGCCACCTGGTCGCGCCGAGCGCGTACGAGCCCTCCCGGATCGACTGCGGCACGGCCCGGATGGCCTCCCTGGTGGCGATGATGACGACAGGCAGCACCAGGAGCGCGAGGATGAGCGCGCCCGTGATGACCCCGAACCCGAGCCCGAAGGTGCGGGCGATCAGGCCCAGCCCGAGGATGCCGAAGATGATCGACGGTACGCCGGCCAGGTTCTGGATGTTCAGCTCCAGCAAGCGGTTGTACCAGCGGGTGTTGTCGGCGTACTCCTCCAGATAGATCGCGGCCAGCACGCCGGTGGGCAGGCAGATCGCCGCGGTCAGCCCGATCACCCACAGCGTCCCCATGATGGCCGACTGCACCCCGGACTGGGCGATGCGGGAGCTGCGGCCGGTCGGCTGCAGCTCCCACAGCCTGGAGTCGAGCCGGTCCCACCCGCGGTACACCGCGTACGCGACGAGCCAGGCCAGGAACAGCACGCCGATGAGCAGGCACCCCTGCAGCGCGAGCTTGAAGATGACATCGCCCGGGCGGGCGCGTCGCTGGGTGAGCGCGGCACCCGGATCGGCCACCGCCTCCCGGCTGGCGGACGCAATCACCGGGGTGGTCATTCGTACACCTCCCGGAACCGGCGCACCAGCCGGATGGAGACGGCGTTGAGCAGGAACGTGAAGACGAACAGCACCGCGCCGACCGCGAACACGCTGTCGTACTGCAGAGTGCCGACCGGGATGTCACCCTGGGCGATGTTGGCGATGAACGCCGTCATGGTCGCCGCGCCCTCGATCGGGTTCAGGGTGATCCGGTCGGACTGGAGGCCGCCGGCCACGGTTACGATCATGGTTTCGCCGACCGCCCGGGACAGCCCGAGGACCACCGAGGCGATGATGCCGGAGACGGCCGCCGGCACCACGACGCGCGTGGACACCTGCATCTTGGTCGACGCCAGAGCATAGGCCCCCTCCCGCAGGCTGTGCGGTACGGCACTCATGGCGTCCTCGGACAGGCTGGCGATGGTGGGCACGATCATGATCGCCATGGCGATGCTGGCGACCAGCAGGTTCTGGAAGGCCGGACGTTCGTTGCCGGGCCAGAACCGCTGCAGGATCGGGTTCAGGGCGAAGAGCGCGAAGAACCCGTACACCACCGTGGGGATGCCGGCCAGGATCTCCAGCATCGGCTTGAGCGCCTGGCGGGCCCGCGGGCTGGCGTACTCGGCGAGGTAGATGGCCGATCCCAGGCCCAGCGGCAGCGCGATGGCGATCGCGATGGCGGTGGTGACCAGTGTCGCCACCAGGATCGGGGCGATGCCGTACCGCGGGTCGGCGAACGTGGGCGTCCAGGACGTGTCGGTGAGGAAGTCGACCAGCCCGACCTCGGTGAAGAACACGAGGGTCGGCTGCAGCAGGGAGACCACGATGCCCGCGGTGACCGCGACGGAGACCGCCGCAGCGACCACGAGCAGCGTCTCGATCGCCCGCTCGCCGACCCGGGCGCGGCCCCGCCGCAGGGAGGGTGGCCTCCCCGCGGCGGGATCGGTTGCGTGCTGGAGCGCCACGTCAGCCCTGCTTGGCGGTCTCGACGGCGGAGGTCAACTTGGTCTTCTGCTCGGCGTTCAGCGGCACGAACTTCGCCTCCTTGATGATCTCGTCGATGTTCTGCGCATAGAACTCGACGAAGCCCTTCACCTGGGGCTTGTCCGTGAGCGACTTGTTGTTCACGTAGACGAACAGCGGCCGGGCCAGCGGCTTGTAGCTGCCGTTGGAGGCGGTGTCCAGGCTCGGCGCGACACAGCCGTCGCCACCGTCGATCTTCAACGCCTTGAGCTTGTCAGCGTTCTCCTCGAAGTAGCTGAAGCCGAAGTAGCCGAGGCCGCCCTTGGTCCCGGCGACGCCCTGGACCAGCAGGTTGTCGTTCTCCGAGGGGGTGTAGTCCGTGCGGCTCTTGCCCTCCTCGCCGTTGATCTCAGCGGTGAAGTAGTCGAACGTCCCGGAGTCCGTGCCGGGGCCGAACAGCTTCAGCGGCTCGGCGGGGAACTTCGGGTCCACCTGGTTCCAGGAGTTGACCTTCGATCCCGGCTCCCAGATCTTCTTGAGCTGGTCCGCGGTGAGGCAGTCGACCCAGTTGTTCTCCTTGGAGACCACGACGGTCAGGGCGTCGTTCGCCACTTGGAGTTCGGTGTACTTGACGCCGGCCGCGTCGCAGGCCGCCTTCTCCTTGTCCTTGATCGGGCGGGACGCGTTGGAGATGTCGGTCTCCTTCTTGCAGAACTTCTCGAAGCCACCCCCGGTGCCGGAGGTGCCGACGGTGACCTTCACGTCCGCCTGCTGCTCGTTAAAGATCGACTGAGCCGCGGCGGTCAGCGGTGCCACGGTGCTCGAGCCGTCACTGACCACCGAACCGGACAGCTTGCCACCGCCGTTGGCGCCCGAGCCGCCGGCGTCGGAGTTCTTCGAGCACCCGGCAAGCGCGAGCGCGGCAAGCGCGGTGGCGGCGACGACGCGCTTGGGAAGCACGTTGCGGTTCACCTGAGGTGGGCCTCTCTGTAGGGGAATGGTCGGCCAGGCGGCCTGACGAGGCGACGGTAAGCAAGGCAGGTAGCCGGTTCGCCGGGCATGCGTGAACGCGCGGTGAACTTGCGAGGCCGCGGAGGTGACCTGTCTCTGAGCCCGGGATGTCCGTTACGTGAATCCGCAGGCTGAGTGCGCCGTGACCGGGGCTGCCTCGCCTTTTCAGGCCAGCTCAGCCGCCGAACTGGTATTGGACGTCGGCCGAGTGACGCGCAAAGCCGAGGCGCGCGTACAGGCGGTCGGCGGCGGTGTTGTCCTCGTCGACGTAGAGCATCGCCCTGGTCAGCCCGCGGGCCCGCAGGTGGCGCAGCCCGGCCAGGGTCAGCGCCGTGCCGAGCCCGGTCCCGTGCGCGGCCGGGTCGACGCCCACCACGTAGACCTCGCCGATCGCCGGCGTGCCCGCCGGCGCCGCCGCGGCGCCGGCCGCGCCGTGCACCTTGGTCCAGTGGAAGCCGACCAGCGCGTCGTCGGCCTCGCGCACCGCGAGCAGGAAGCCGGCCGGGTCGAACCACGGC
>DATMJT010000395.1:0-18626 GCA_035553735.1 Pilimelia sp. | reverse complement strand
AGTCACCCCGCTGTTCATCACCCTCGGCGCGGCCGCCGATCCCACCGCGGCGGTCACCACCACCATCGACGGCTACGCCATCGGCCTGTCGAAACGTTCCTTCCAGACGGCCTGACCGTCCCCGCCATCGCCGTGCCCGCCAGCCGTGCCCGCCACAGGAAAGGATGAACCCCGGTGACCGAGGCCCCCGCACCCGCCGCCGACCTGACCACCTCAGCAGCCCAGCCCGGCTCCGAGCAACCGCGATGGCTCAACGACACCGAAATGCAGACCTGGATGAACCTCGCTCAACTGCTGCTACTGCTGCCCACCGCCCTGGACCGGCAGCTACGCGAGGACGCCGGCATCCCGCACCTCTACTACCAGATCCTGGCCGCCCTCAGCGCCCAACCCGACCGGGCCATCCGCATGACACAACTGGCCCGGCTGTCCGGCACCACAACCACCCGGCTCTCCCACGCCGTCACCAGCCTCGAACAACGCGGCTGGGTCCAACGCCACGCCTGCCCCACCGACAAACGCGGCCAGATCGCCCAACTCACCAACACCGGCCTCGCCATCCTGCAAGCCGCCGCTCCCGGACACGTCACCGAAGTACGCCGCCTGATCTTCGACAACCTCACCGACAACGACGTCACCCACCTGCGCGACATCACCGCCAAACTCCTGCCCACCCTCACCTGTCGCTGACTTCTCCACGCAGACATCAGCCTGGGCACGAGCCGAACCGGGACCCACCCGGACCCGTACGGCTCCACCTGCCGGGGACGCACCGAGATACCCACCACGAACGAGGAGCGGTTTCGATGCACGACTTCCTCAACCCTCCCCGGCCGGCAGGGCCCTACGACTACCTACTTGCCCGGGACCTGCCCACCGCCAAGGCTCAACGCCTCTGGGCACCCACCGGCGGTCGCCTGCCGGCGCTGTTCGTCAGCCACGGCCTCCCGCCGACCCTCGACAACGCCTCCTGGCTGCAAGAACTGTTCGCCTGGGGACAGTCGATGCAAACCCCGCGGCATCGTGGTGGTCTCGGCGCACTGGGAGAACGCGCCACCGGCCATCACCAGCCCGGCCGCCGACACCCCGCTGTACTACGACTTCGGGCCGGCTCGCCCAACTGCTCGTGAATGGCAGACCAGCGGATCGTCACCCGGGCAGGGTAGTCAATCAACCCCGCTGCGTGGCGCCAAGACGCGGTTGATCAACTCGGCGCATGGTACGGCTCCCGGTGGCCAACACCAGGCGCGTGTGAGTCGGCCCAGGCCATCACCTTCGGCGTTCGGTCACCGCATCGGGTAGGCCGCACGCACGTGCAGTTGTCCGCCGACTACGCTGCGCGTTTGCAGTTCTTTGACGTGCACCCAGCACGCCAGCATACGAACACTCAGCCCGTGGTCGAGGGGGCGGAACTCGCGGTTGCGGTTGCACATGCCAAGATTCGCAGGAACGGCTACCGCCGGCCAGTGCTGACCTCAACAGTGGATACCTGTTGAGGTTCAGGCAGGCAGGCACAGGCTTGATCTGGCGAACGTCAGGTCGGAAGCTGCCAGTCGATCATGCCGGGCGATCCCGCCCGGCCCCGCGTACTGCCACTGACCTGCTGCCTTGTTCAGCTTGGTCCCGGTCCGTCACGGGCCGCGCGGGTGATCCCGGCCGGTTTCCTAACAAGATCCGTAACATTCTGGTTCGTCGTTGGTGCCTGATGGAGCGCGGAAAGGCGCGGGTGGGTAGCCCTGCAGGGGGCACGCCGAAGGGACTATGACCGCGCGGCGCAACCGCGCGACGGCTGTCGGTGAGGGCGAGTATCGTCGCTGAGCCGAGCCGGGCTAGAGGGAGCGGCGGTGGTGACCGGGAACGACATCTGTCCCTCGGCCCACCGAACGCTCGGGTGAGCATAGGTTGATCATCGCGGTGGATGGTGCGGCGGTCGCGGGAGGCTTCGTTGCGTGACTCGCCGCGACGGTCCTTAGAGACCGCCGGGTCTACCGGATATACATGATCCGGAAGCTGGTTCGATCGCCGGATATGATCATCCCGGCGTGTCCGGAACAGGCATGGACCTGCCTCCGGCGCGCGGATCGCGGTCGCACGTAGTAGGCAGTAGGAGAGGGAAGCCCGCATGAACCGCCACTCCAGGACGTCGCCGGCGCTTGCGTCGGAGGCCGATGCGGAGCCTGCCGCAGCCCGACCCAACCTTGGGGCTGTATCGGTCACCCAGCTCGAAGACTGGGACCGAGGCCTACTCGCACCTCAGCTCACCTTCACGCCCGGTGACGCTCGCAAGACCGGACTCCCGGACAACTCAGTCGACCTGATTGTCACATCACCGCCGTACTGGAATAAGCGGGACTACGGACACGCGGATCAAATTGGGCAGGAGGCGACACCCGAGGCGTACGTCCACGCCATATTAGAGTGTCTTGAGGAGTGGAAGCGTGTTCTCCGGCCGCACGGCTCAGTCTTCTTGAACGTGGGCGATACGTACTTCAAGAAGTCTCTGCTCGGCATTCCTGGCCGGATTGAGTGGGATGCCATCAATACCGGCGGTTGGCTGGTCCGGAACAGGATCATCTGGGCTAAGGAATCTGGCATGCCTGACCCGGCGAAAAACCGGCTCGCCAACCGCCACGAATATGTAATCCACCTAACCGCAACCCCGGACTATTACTATGACCTTGTCGGCTATTCGGAATCAGTCGGAAATGGCGCCAACCCGGGCGACGTGTGGATGATCAAGCCAGAGCGGAACATGGGTGAGCACCTTGCCCCGTTCCCGCGGGAGATAGTGCGCCGCGCAATAATGCTGGCTGCGCCGCAGCAGGTCTGCGCTACCTGCAATGTGCCGCGCCGCCGAGTCATCGAGCGCACGGCCGACCTCGACCCGGCGCGCCCGCAGGCGAGGCGGGCAATGGAGTTAGCCAAGAAGTACAATTTGACGGACGACCACATCCGCGCCATTCAGGCATTCGGGGTGTCAGATGTTGGCAAGGCCACCAAGTTTCAGAGCGGAACCGGTAGAAACAGCGTCGAGGTGCAGCGGCTCGCAATGGAGGCGAAGGCGGTCCTCGGCGGATACTTCCGTGAATTTACCTTCGCCAAGAAACGCACGGTTGGCTGGACTGACTGCGGACATGACACACCCGCACGCGGCGTCGTCCTTGACCCTTTCGCCGGCACCGGGACGACTCTAAAGACTGCCAATGCGGAAGGACGTGATGCGGTCGGCGTGGATTTGGTGCCCCACATGAATCAGGCCGAGGTAGGCGGCTGAGCTGAAGGGAGCCCGGCGAGGCTAGCCATCGTAGACGCCAGGTCAGCCAATGCTTCGTCGGTGCCGTTGTCCGTAGACAGGTCGAGCCTGTAGTCGTAGACGTCGACAGTGCGTACTCGGCCGACGTAGACGAGCCCTTTGGTGCCCTTGAACCAGGGGTGAATCAACACCGTGAAGCCAAGGCCATAGCGCAGCGCGTAAGTGACGGCTTGCTCGACCTCGTCGCGCTCAGGCAGGACGTCGTCAGCTTTCGCCTTCATGCCGTGAACGGTATTCTTCACTTCGGCTATGAGCCGAAAGGTACCGTCGAGTGCTCGCAGCACGACGTCAGGCTGTGCCTTTCCGGGGTCAACGCTAGCAAGTGCGCTCATCGGCGTTCCGAGGGGCGAAGGCAGAGGGTCGGGCACATCGTATAGATCGACTCGGCCCTCGGTGTTCCCGTCAAGGACTTCTGCGGGCCAATTTTGTATTGCCGCATACTTCGCCAAACTGACACGAACGAAGTTCTCGAACAGCTTGTTGGTGTCAATAAGAAGTGAACCTAATCGGATGTCGGTGCCGCCGAGTTCTAAGGCAATTCCGTTGCCGCGGAGGATCACGACCGATAGGTCAAGCGCAGGCCGATAATAGGCCCGGGAGTCGGGCAATGGTGACTGGCCGAGCACCATTGAGTCTTCGAGGAACCGGTACTCGGCGTCTTGCCCGACGTCCTCGAAGGAGAGTAGCTGTCCAGCGAGTCGGGCGATCTTTGTGCGATCTCCCTTCCGTGGGGCAGCCCTTGACTTCGTCAGATGGGCGTGGACTGCCTCCATCGCGGCCTTGATGCAGCGGTTGGCTGGGGTGTCGACCGTGCGCTCGAACCAGGAATAAGCGGCTTTGTTCCGCACGCCACGCGCGGTGAAGCGCTGCATCGTCTGCGTGAAGGCGATGCGGCCACATGGGAAGTGACCCTCATCTTCGTGGCGTTCGTAATACCGCATCATGCCGGAATCGAGTAACTCGTCCACATACCCAAGCAACGCGTCGGCGTAGACATCCATCACCCATTCATCGGCATTCCCGCGACTAGAGTACTCGCGGAAGGCTGATAGCGCCAGCACCTCATGCCCAGTCTCAACCACCATGCGTGTCAAGTTGGCGATCGGAACGCGAGGCTTCACTCGAACAATAACGCGGTCGTTAAGGGGAATTACGCCGACGTACGAAGTGGCTTGGAGGCGAAGCGCGCCCTTGCGGAAGTTCGCTCGTAGGATGTCGCGTCCGTCGATTTCCGGGTTGATCACTAAGCGGTGGTCGTCATTTAGCCAGAGCGCCGAGTCGATCTCTATACTGTCATGCTCGGCGCATTCTACGATTACAAAATTCCCGACGCTATCTGTCATTGGGGCGGCTGACGTTCAGATGAAGGCTCGTCGGCGGAGGTACTCTCCGCGCCTGTCTTCGGAAAGATGTGAGTCCACGCCGTCTCCAGATCGGCTCGGGTGTTCTCGTCGCGACGGAAGGCTCGTTGCACGAGATACTTGAGCTGGTACTCCCAAATGTCGCGGAGGGAGTCCTCGTCTGTCGCAGCGGAGAAGTAGGCGTGTCCTACTGCGGCGGCAGGGTTCTTCCGCGCCTGCCCGTTGATTCGGCCAAACCAGCGGAGCACCCCCGCCTTGAGATCTTCGTCCATCCCGTTGTCATCGAGCATCTGGGCTAGAACGTCCTTATCTGGATCCATCGAAATCTTGGCGAAGCGCCGCTCGAAGGCGGCATCGACTTCGTCGACCCCCCGGTCAAATGGGTTCATCGTCGCCAGAATGACAAGGTTGGACGGCACCCTAACCTCTTCACCGTTAGCTATGGTGAAGGGCAGTTCCCGCTTGCTACGTTCAACATAAGTCAGGGCCTCACCGAACACTCTCCCGACATCGGCGCGGGACAACTCATCGATTACGAGGACGTAAGTGTTGTCTCGGTCCCGATCCGCAGCCCGCGCAAGATCAAGAAATGGACCCGCCTTAAAACTGAATCCTTCCGTATTGGGAGAAAGCCCGAGCATGAAGTCCTCGTACTGATAACTTGCATGGAACTGGACGAATGCAGTCCGACCCTTCTCGCCGCCGGTAAGCGCCTGCGCCGCAGCATGGGCAAAGAAGGACTTTGAGGTTCCGGGCGGGCCACTTAGAATCACGCCTCCGTATATTGCCGAGAGCCGGGAAATCTCCTGCACGCGGGGATGATCCTTAGTGATCTCTGGCGCGTCCGGAGCGGAGGATGCATGACTGGCTGCCGCCTTCGCCCTTACTCCTATGCCCAGATCGTCGGCGGTAAGGGCCCGAATTCCGGGGACGATTTTCTCAAGCATTGGCCGGTCCCGAGTCAGGCGTCAAAATGGCAGGAGGGGCTAGTTCTGTAAACCATTCGAAGGCGGCGTCCCCTGGCACGTCGGTGTTGAAGAGGGTTGCGAACTCCTCCTCAGTATCGTCGGGATAGTCAAATCTCAACCGAAATGCCGAAATTAGGTCGCTGGGCTCCGGATTGCCGGAGATGATGAAGCCGTCGTTGCGTAAGAAGTAGGCGCCGACGGCCAGCGCCGAGACTGGCGATTCGTACAGCAGCTCTTTAAGTGCACGGTCGACGTGATTCTCCGGCAGCGAATACCCCCCGCTCGAAAGACCCATCCACCCGCCGCCTTTAAGGCGGAAGATCGAGCCAGGGGACCAACTGCCGGGGATGTTCCCCGCACGCCAGAATCTGGGCAGCAGTTCTCCTGGCTTTCGCCTGCCGCGGTCAATCAGAGGGAAGTAGTACGGCTTCGCCGGGTTGCCCGGCATCCGGATTAGCGTGAGCAACTCGTCTGACGACGCAGATGCTTCGGCCAATTTCCCTGCCCGCTGCTGTTTGCGGAGGTAGAGATACATTACGAACGTCGGGTGCAGCCGCTGCGACGCGAGAGTATCAATCCCCCAGCGCACGGCATCGACTGTCAGGACGTGCGTCGGCACGACTTCGCTGTCAGGCACCCGTCGAGCGTAGCGACGCCTTCCCGTCCAGCTACCGCAGGCTCGCCAGGCGCACCTCTGCCGCCGATCCACCGACACGGCTCCGTCGAGCAGAGGTTGATCAATTCCGTATTGGGGAGTGTGGCAGGATATGCGGAGCCGCTGATCACGTTCAGCTTCCCGCCGAGTTCGTAGGTCCTAATCGACCAGGCTTGGGTGATCTGGGTATCTTGGCCCCATCCGTTGATCGCCACGGATCAACGTCAAGGTTCGGGCCTGGTATGCGAGGGAAGCCGCCCGACGTCGAACGGCCAACTCGCCGGCCCCGGGCAGTCAAGCCCAAGAGGCGCTGATGCCGGGACCGTTCAGCACGGCCACCGCCTGCCGAAATCTGGGCACCCTGCGGGCTGCGCTCAACGCCGCCGTCCGCGCCGGGGAGTACCGCGCAACGTCGCGGTGCTCGCGAACTACCAGGGGAGAGCCGGCGACGGGTGAAGCCGTGGACTCCCCGAACAGTTGGGCAGCTGGCTTGACGCGATCGTGGAGAAGCGGCCGTACCCCTGTACCACCTCGGCGCCTTCGCCGGCCTGCGCGTGGCGAGCTGTGAGTCGCCAACTCCCGGTGGCGAGTGGAGGGTGCTGCAGGCGCCCTGGCCTGGGCCACCAGCCGGCCCCACCAGCTCGTCATCGGCCCCCGTTCGCCGGCGGTTGCGCCGCCTTTCGCTGTTCGCTACCGCGGAGGTATCCGCTGCTATGGTGTCGTCGGGCATCGGCGCTTACTTCTTGGTCAGGGGACACACCGTTCGTCCGACCCAGCCGGCGCAACGCACGAACGCCCACATCGACCAAGACCGACGGACCCCCAGTGGGCTGCACGTCACCCGGCCCGCGATCTGTTGGTAGGTTGCCACGGTAGGTAGCCGTTTAGGCCGGTTGCGGTGAGGAGTTTTGGCGGATGCTGCGGCAGGACAGCGCGGCTCGGGTGCCGAATGTGCTGCTTCAGCGGGCGCGGCGCCGGCTCCCCTCGTCGGTACATTCTGGCCGGTGCATGTCCCGCGCGGAGCTGGCTACCGAGGTGAACGCGTGGCTGCACGCCCGCATGATCCTCGACGCTGACATCGACTGCGGGTACGTGGCCAAGTTAGAGGCCGGCAAGCACCGCTGGCCTCGCGAGGAGGGCCGTCGGGCCGCGTTCCGTGCGGTCCTCGGTGTGAGCAGCGACCGGGAGATCGGCTTCAGCAAGACCCGCCGCAGCAGGCGCGACGAGGGCGATCATGCCAGGTCTGCGGTGGGTGATGGGCAGCCATCGGACGCGGTTCGGCAGGTGGGGCATGGCCTGCCGGACGGGCAGCCGCAGCAGCTCACCGAGACGCATTGGCTGCGCCTGCTCGACGCGCTCACGGTGACGGCGGTGACGCACGGCAGCGCCGGGCTGTACCCAATCGCCTTTGCGCAGGTTCGCCTTCTGGAGGCTGATCAGCAGTCCGGGCGGTCGCCGGTCGGGCTCGCGGTCGCCGACGCGCGGTGGTCGGAGTTCATGAGCTGGTTGTGCGACAACGACGGCGCCACGGAGGGCAGTTCGTGGCTGACCCGCGCGTACGCCCGCGCTCTGGAGACCGGCAGCCCACAGCTGACCTCGTACGTGCTGATGAGGAAGAGTCAACGCGCACTGGACCATCACGACGTCCACGCGGCGGTAGAACTGGCGCGGAGGGCGCTCGACGCGCAGCTTCCGTCCCGGACCCGCGCCCTGTGCCTGACTCGCATGGCCGAGGCGTTGGCCGCGGCCGGCGACTCCGACAGCCTGCAGGTTGTCGCTGCGGCACAGCGGCACGCCGGCTCAGCGGTCGAGGACCCTGACGACGCAGTCGCCCAGCACTGCGACGTGCACTACGTGCAGGCCGCCCAGGCCCGGTGCCGTCGCCTGCTGGGCCAGGCACGCACCGCAGCCACGATGCTGGAGGACGTGATCCGGGAAGCCCCGACCGCCCCACCGCTGGACCATGGGATGTGGCTGGCCCAACTCGCCGACTGCTACCGCCACACCGACCCCGAGCGGGCCGCGCACACCGCGACGACCGCCCTGCACTTGCCCGGCGCACGGGAGTCCGCCCGGGTGTGGCGGGCGCTGCTGCCGGTCGCCGTCGACCTGCGTGGTCACGCCACCCTGCCCGCGGTCGGCCGGTTCCTCACCGCGCACCGACGGACCATGCCCGCCCCGGTGGCAGGATGAGCGGCGTGGATCTGATCCCCACCATCACCAGCGGCGACGTGCGAGACACCCCACCGCGGATCGCCCTGCTGCCGATCGGCAGCTTCGAGCAGCACGGCGACCACCTACCCCTGGCCACTGACACCATCGTGGCCGCCGCGATCACCTCCCGCCTCGCCGCCGCCTACGGCGCCGTTGCACTGCCCCCAGTCGCCTTCTCCTGTTCCCAGGAGCACAGCGCGTGGCCCGGCACCGTCAGCCTCACCCACCAGACGCTGTCCGCAGTCGTCGCGGACATCGCCGCGTCCCTGACCCGGCAGGGAATCACCCGACTGGCGTTGATCAACGGTCACGGTGGCAACTACGTCCTGAGCAACCTCGTCCAAACAGCGAACGCCGCCGCCGCCGGCACGATGACCCTGTTCCCCGGCCGGCACGACTGGGAACGAGCCCGCACGGATGCGGGACTGGAGACCAGCGGCCACGACGACATGCACGCCGGTGAGCTGGAGGTGTCGATCCTCGCCCACGTCTGGCCCGCCGCCGTCCGCCCCGGGGTAGCCACCGGCGATCACCACGTCTCGGACCGGCCGATGCTGCTCGTGCACGGCATGGCGGCCTACACCAGCAGTGGCGTCGTCGGCAAACCATCTGCCGGCACCGCCCAGAAAGGCGGCGCCATCTTGGACAGCCTGTGCGCGTCCTTCGCTGACCACCTGACGGCGCTAGGACTCGGCGACACCGGCTGAACCCCCGGCTCGCAACCCCGCCATGCCGTTGTGGCAGGCGAGCGTGTCTCATCAAGCGCCTCCCGGCCGGGCACCGCGCTCGTCACTGTCACCTGTGTCGAGACTGAGGGCCTCGGCAAGTTCGTTGGCGGTCATACGCTGATCGGCGGCGACGCGCCTCGTTGATCAAGTCTCACGCCTTCGACAGGTCTGGGAGCCGATATGGAACATGATGCCCGCCGCCGGTCCGAGTGGCTCACCTCCCTGGCGTTGACCTCGGACCTGGTCGTCCTCGGTTCGGCCGCTGAGATCGACGTCACGGACGCACGGATCGTGCTCCGAACCCCGTCGATTCCCGCGCTCCGCCTGGGGAACGCGGTGCTGTTCCCGCGATCACCGGAACGGGCCGACGTGACGGGATGGAGGGACATCCTGAGAACCGAGGTCGGCTTGCCGCCGGCGGTCGAATGTAGGATCGCGTGGCAGGGCGGGCGACCGTCGGATGAGACGTATGAGGCGTTCCGGGCGCTGGGCCTGGTGCGGTACGACAGCCTCAGCATGGTCGCCTCCAAGATCCGGGGGCCCGCGCCGGCATCCGGCGTAACCGTCCGCGAGTGTGCCGATGCTCGCGACTGGGCAGATTTGCTCCGGTTTCAGAACCTTTCGGTTGGTCCGGGCGGGTCCGGTCGGCAATTTTTGGCTCAGCGCCTGGACCTGTACCGCCACCGCGCGGCCATCGGCGAGGCGGCCTGGTTCGCGGCCTACCGGGACGGTGGGGTCGTCGGCTGCTGCGGGGTGGTCCTCGGCGAGCGGTTCGGGCGGCTGCAGGGTATGGAGACCGCAATCGCGCACCGCCGATTCGGCGTCGGTCGAGCGCTGGTGCTTGCCGCCGGCGGCTGGGCGCTGGACCGGGCGCGGCAGGTCGTCGCCGTAGCCGACCCGGACTACCATGCGGCCCGGCTCTTCGAGTCAGTGGGATTCAGGCCAAACGACCTGGCGTGCGGCCTGGTTCCCGCCGCGACCGTGCCGCCGGCCGGGTAGCCGTGGGCGATTCGCTTGCCACCGCAGCCTCGATCCCTAGCGGTCGAGCACCTCGCGCGGGCCCTCCGCGCTTCGCAGGTCGGCTGCCACGCCTCGGCGGCAGCGAAGCGGCGCCCGAGCCGCGCCGACCGGGGCCGCAAGGCTAATCGATCTGGCCGGTGCGTTCGAGGAGCGCGCGCCGGTAAAGCTCCGACACGATCTCTGGGTCCAGGGCGTCCGTGTCGACCTCCATGATCGAGACAGAGGGCTCACCCTGGACCGCGTGCAGCGCGTGCGGAAGGCACGACCATGCTGGGCCGTTGAGCGGGTGGCGGACTCGCACGAGCCAGGGAGAGCCCTGGCACTCGACTCCGGGATACGAGTCACGGATAGCGCAATGCTCAATCGGAGTGGTGTTCATGATCCTCCTTGGTCGGTCGAGGATGGGTGATGTCGCCGCTGCGGTCGATGTTCAGCGGCAGAGATTCCGCCAAACTGGCGGAACTGGGCCCCACCTCTGGCGGTACCCCGAGATCAACTGAGCTTCCGGGCAAGGGCGGCGAGCTGGGCCGGCTGGCCCGGCGCGCGTCGCCAGGGTTCGCGCAGGGCGTCGCCGACGTAGCGGGGGACCACGTGTAGGTGAAAGTGGAACACGCCCTGCCAGGCCGCCGCGCCCGCTGAGTTGAGTAGGTTCACCCCGTCGGCCCCCATGCGCCTGGTGACGCGCTGCGCCAGCGTCTGGGCGGCTCGGGCGCACGCGGCCAGATCGTCGGGGTCGATCTCGTGGATGTCGGCCACGTGGGCGCGGGGGACAACGAGCGCGTGTCCTGGGGTGGCGGGGTTGATGTCGAGGAAACCAATCACCCTGTCGTCGGCGTAGATGCGGTGAGCCGGCAAGTCGTCGGCGACGATCCCACAAAACGTGCAGGTCGTCATGCGGTCGACGGGCTCGCCGATCCGAGCCTGAACGCTAATGATCTACGCCTTCCGTCGCGCTGCGGTGACACCGGAGCGAGGTGTCGGCAGGGTAGCAGGTGCACACCTCACCCATGGAGGCAGCGTCAGTGATCCTTGTTGCGGTGCGTAATGATCATGTAGCTGGTCGGGAACGGGATGAAGCTCGGCGGTGCCCGGAACGGGTGTGCCAAACTGGTCAACGCCCTGTCGACCGTTGCCGACCATCTGCCCAATGTGAGCCCGACATGAGTCATTCAGACCAGATTTCGATGCGAACGACCGAGGAGGTCTACGACCCGCACACGATCGTCGAGAAATGGATCAAGGTGTGGGAGGACCGGCACACGTTCGAGGCCAGGGGCCTCACGGGCGATGATGGTGACACGCGGGAGCGGGCCTACGTGGTGAGCATGTTCCCGTACCCGTCCGGCGACCTGCACATGGGGCACGCGGAGGTGTACTCGATCAGCGACGCCGTCGCCCGATACCTGCGGATGCGCGGCGCCAATGTGCTGAACGCGATCGGTTGGGACTCCTTCGGACTGCCGGCTGAGAACGCCGCGCTGAAGCGCGATCTCGATCCGCGGGACTGGACCTACGCGAACATCGCCGTCCAGGCCGAGTCGTTCCGGCGCCTGGGCGTGTCGTTCGACTGGCGTACCCGGTTGCACACCTCCGACCCCGAGTACTACCGGTGGAACCAGTGGCTGTTCCTGCGCCTGTTCGAGCGCGGCCTGGCGTTCCGCAAGGAAGCGGCCGTCAACTGGTGCCCGGTCGACCAGACCGTGCTGGCCAACGAGCAAGTCATCGGCGGGCGCTGCGAACGGTGCGGTACCGAGGTCGTCCAGCGAGCCCTGACCCAGTGGTTCTTCCGCACCACCGCCTACGCGCAGCGGCTGCTGGACGACATGGCCCAACTGGAGGGCACCTGGCCGGACGAGATACTGGCGATGCAGCGCAACTGGATCGGACGATCCGAGGGCGCGTACATCGACTTCCGCGTCGGCGACGAGCCGGTACGGGTGTTCACGACGCGGCCCGACACCGTGTTCGGCGCCACCTACATGGTGCTAGCGCCCGAGCACCCCATGGTGGACAAGCTGGCCGCGGCGCGGTGGCCCGCCGGAACCGATCCGCGCTGGACCGGCGAGCACGCAACGCCCGGTGAGGCCGTCCAGGCGTACCGGGCGCAGGCGTCGTTGAAGTCGGACATCGAGCGTCTGGCCGAGGGTAGAGAGAAGACCGGCGTCTTCATCGGCGCGCATGCGCGGAACCCGGTGACCGGCACCAGCATTCCGATCTTCATTGCCGACTATGTGCTCGCGGGCTACGGCACCGGCGCAATCATGGCAGTGCCAGGGCAGGACGAACGCGACTGGGAGTTCGCTGAGGTCTTCCACTTGCCGGTCATCCGGACGGTGCAGCCGCCGGCTGACTTTGACGGCAAGGCGTACACCGGGCAGGGCCCGGCGATCAACAGCGCCAATCCGGGCGCGGGCATCAGCCTGGACGGCCTGGAGGTCGACGAGGCCAAGCGGACGATCATTGACTGGCTCGCGCGGAACGGGCATGGCGAGGCCGCCGTCACCTACCGGTTGCGGGACTGGCTGCTGTCCCGTCAGCGATACTGGGGTACGCCGATTCCGATCATCCACTGCTCGGTCTGTGGCGAAGTCGCCGTCCCCGACGACCAGCTACCCGTGCGGCTGCCCGAGCGCGGCTACCAACTGCGCCCGGAGGGCGGCAAGTCGCCGCTGGAAAGCTGCGCGGAGTGGGTCAAGGTGACCTGCCCGCGCTGCGGCGGTGAGGCCCGGCGGGACACCGACACCATGGACACCTTCGTGGACTCGTCGTGGTACTTCCTGCGCTACCCCAACCCACACTACGAGGACGGCCCGTTCGATCCGGCCGGTGTCGCGCGCTGGGCGCCGGTCGACGAGTACATCGGTGGCAGGGAGCACGCCACCGGCCACCTGATGTACGCGCGGTTCCTGACCAAGGCCCTGTACGACCTGGGCATGGTGTCGTTCACCGAGCCGTTCGCGCGCCTGACCAACCAGGGCCAGGTGATCATGGCTGGCAAGGCCATGAGCAAGAGCCTCGGTAACCTCGTCAACTTGCAGGAGCAGATCTCCGCCTACGGGCCGGACGCCGTGCGCGTCACGATGCTCTTCGCCGGCCCGCCCGAGGACGACATCGACTGGGCGGACGTGTCGCCCACCGGCGCGGTCAAGTGGCTGGCGCGGATCTGGCGTCTGGCCGGCGACATCGGCGCCACTGGCGCTACCGACCTGGCGGCTGCGGGCGTGTCTGAGTTGCGGCAGACGGTGCACCGCCTGATCGCCCAGGCCACCACCCAGATGGACGGCCGTCGCCTCAACGTAGCGATAGCGCGCCTGATGGAACTGACGTCCGTCCTGCGTAGGGCGGTCGACAGCGGGCCGGGCGCCGCCGATCCCGCCGTGCGTGAGGGGGTCGAGGCGCTGGTGCGTATGTTGTCGTGCTTCGCGCCGTTCACCGCGGAGGAGGCATGGGAGCGTCTTGGCAAGGGCGCGTCCGTGTGCGACCACGGCTGGCCGTTGGCCGACCCCGCCCTGGTGGCCGAGGAGACGATCACGTGCATCTTCCAGGTCGATGGGAAGGTCCGCGACCGAGCGGTCGTGGCGACGGACGTGGACGAGGCGACGCTGCGTGAGCTGGCGCTGGGGTCGGAGAAGGTACGTCAGGCGGTCGGTGACAACGACATCGCCAAGGTCGTCATTCGGGTGCCGAAGCTGGTGAACGTGGTGGTTGGCCGCTGACGACCCTGGCGTTCGCCGGCACCCGACGCCGGTGGTCGGCTTCTCGGACGGGGGGTGGTGCGGCAGCCTCCTCCATGCGGAGGAGGGCCGCGCCCACATCCGCCGTCGCGGCGACGACCTGCACGTCGGCCCGCTCGGTCTGTGGCGGCTGCTGCGTGCCGGTGATCCAGATGGCGGGCATGCCGGCGTTGATGGCCGCGAGCACGTCACGTTCGTAGGTGTCGCCTACCATGATCGCGTTGGTCGGTGCCGACTCGACTTCCGCGAGCGCGATCCGCATCGCGGTGGGGTCGGGCTTGCCCGCACCGGCCTCGGTCGAGATCACCAGCGCGTGAACCCGGTCTGCGATGCCCGAGCGGGTGAGCTTTCGTCGCTGCCCGTCGGCCGGGCCGTTGGTGAGCACCACGAGCGTGCGGTCGGCGAGCGCGTCGAGGAGTTCGAGCGCGCCGGGCAGCGGCCGGGTCACGTGGGCGTGCCTCGCCCGTATGAACACGTCCGCCAGCTCGTCCGCGAGGTCCGCGGTCAGTCGTGGATCGGTGACCGCGACGCGGTCGAGAGTTGCCGTCCAGACCGCGCGGCGGTACTCGGGAAGCCAGTCCCGAATAGGCTGAATCTCGGGGACGCAGCCCTCGTACGCCTCTGACAGGGCGTCCCACGCTGACAGGCCGAAGGTCTCGGTCAGTGGGCCAAGCCAGTCGGGTTCCCACCACACCTGCCGCGCCGCCGCCCGCGCTGCCGTGACGAAGGCGTCGGCGTCGACGCCGGTCCGCCGGGCGGCGTGGTTCGCAGCCGCGGTGAAGGCCGCGTCGGCGCCCGGCCGCTCGTCCACGAGCGTGCCATCGAGGTCGAACACGACGGTGTCGTACCGCCTCACCGGGCGCCGTCACCTCGCAGCCACGCGTGGATCTCCGGTATGCGTTTCTCGTACGTGTGGGTCGCGGCCATGCGTGTAGCTGCCGCGCGCATCAGCGCGCGACCCGCGGTGTCCAGGCAGTCCCGCATGGCCGCAGCGACGCCCTCGGCGTCCAGGTCCCGGACCGTCGCTCCACAGCCCTCGGCGGCGATGATGTCGCCGAGGGCGCCCCGTTCGGCGGCGATGATGGGCAGGCGGTAGACGAGCGTCTCTCGCAGGCGCATGGGCGGGCACAGGTCCCACAGGGCGTGAGGCCGGTACAGGCATATGGACGCGGTGGCGCTGCGCAGGACGTCGACACGATCGGCGAGTGACAGGCCACCATGGATGAACCGCACCTTGCCGGACAGCTCGGGTCTCGATTCGACTGCGGCGACGGCGGCGCGATAGGTTGCCGTCGGGGTCCCGCGTCGTGGGTAGAGGAACCACAGCCGCGCGTCGATGCCCTCGTGGTCGAGTTCGGCGATTGCCGCGATGGCCGGGACTGGTGAGTAGTGGTTCCACAGGCCGCCGTTCCAGACGAACACCGGTGCATGATCAATCGCGGGATCGTCGCCGGCACTGGGTGGGCTCGCGGTGTTCTCGTTCGTCTGGGAGAGCCCGACGGGAAGGATGGCGACGAGTTCGTCCAGCGACGGATCGGTTGGGCGGAGGCGCTCGTGGTCAGCGACGCTGAGTATGCCTGCCAGGACCTTCTTCTCCGTCTCCGAGGCGACCAGGAAGCGGTGCGCTAACCGGAGGCGGCGCAGGTAGGCGTTGAGATGCTGGGCGTACGCCCGGTCGGGGTCGTCGGCGGACCTGACGGACTGGTAGGTCAGGTACTCCAGTGGCCAGACGATCGCGTCGAAGACAGCCAGGCCGCCAGCGCGCGTGAACTGCTCGACGACGGCGGGCTGGGTCGCGAACCCGTACAGCAAGATGTCGCGGTCGGACACGGGCCGAACCGAGCCGGCGTCGCCGCGCTGAAATCGCAGGCTCGGCCAGACCGCCGAGACGTCCGCGTGCGGGGTGTCCGGGGCCAGAACGGTGACGTCGTCGTGGGCGCTGAGGGCCGCCGCTAGTTCGCAAGCTCGGATGCCGACACCGTTCAGCCCGGTGGACATCTCGACGCCAAAGTCGAGGTAAAGGATCGCGGTCTCCTTCAGGGTGACGCTGCCACGTCGTCGGTTGCCGGGCTGGTGTCGGATGTCTTGAGCCAGATCACCGGGATCGTGCGCGAGGCCGCCGCCTGGTGTTCGGCGAACTCGGGTCGCATCTGGGCCTGGCGGGCGAAGATCTCGTCGCGTTCGTCGCCCGTGAGTTCGACGGCCGTGACGGCGACGGTGGCGTCGCCGATCTCGATCGTGGCCGACGGGTTGGCGCGCAGGTTGTGGTACCAGGCGGGGTGGCGGCGAGCGCCTCCGTTGGAGGCGAAGACGATCACACGGTGGCCGTCTCGCAGGTACCGCAGGGGCGAGGTACGGGGCTTGCCCGTGCGTGCGCCGATCGTGGTGAGCAGGAGCCGCTCCGGATCGCCGCTCGGGTCGGCCCGGAACGCCAGGATGGCGCGCCGGTTGCTGGCGATCGGGTTCTGGTTGACGTCGCCGTGCACGCCGTGGGCGAGGATGTCCGGCAACCGGGTGACCACATCGGTGACCACCGGAAGATGCAGGCCGGCGCGCTCCGCCAGCTCCGACGCGAGGGTGAGTTCTCGCGTCGTGCGCCGCACCATGGGAGTGTCGCCCAGGCCGCCGGTGAGGGCGGCTTCGTCGGTGCGGCCCCAGTGGTCGGCGACCCAGCTACCACCCGTGCTGGAGCGGATTCCGCACAGCATCGCCTCTGTGGACACCCCTGCCGCCCTGGCGAGTCGGGCGGCTTCGAGCAGGAGCATGCGGTTGCCGTGGAGCAGCAGGTTGTTGCACAGCTTCAGCGCCATGCCGGTGCCCGTCGGGCCGGCATGGACCAGGTTGTCGCTGTAGAGACCGAGGATGGGACGGACCCGATCAATGACCTCGGCGTCGCCACCGACGAACAGGGTCAGTGAGCCGTCCACCAGCCGGCCGCTGCCCCGGCTCATGCCGACGTCGATCATACTGGCACCGACGGCTGCCAGGTGCCTGGCCGCGTCCTGGGCGGTCCGTGGGTCAACTGTCGAGTGGAGCACTACGGTCGTTTGCGGTCCCGCCGCGTGGACGATGCCCGCACTACCTTCGATCACGTCGTGAACCTGCGCGTCGTCGGCGACGATCACCAGGATCGTGTCGCATTCGGCGGCCACGTCACGGGGTGAGCCCACCCATCGCAGCCGCTCCGCGTCGCCCAGGTGCGATGGACGGGCGGGATCGCAGGCGACAAGCTCCGCTCCGACAGCCAGGAGGCGGCCGGCGATGGCGCCGCCCATCTCGCCGAGCCCGATTATGCCTACGTGTGTCATGCGCAGGTCGCCTCCCGCTCTGCGTGTAGTGACCGGTCGGCGTCGGCGGCGAGCAGCATGCGCCGGCCGTCGCCGATCACGTCATACGCGCCGTGCGACGCGGCGTCCGAGAACGCGGTACGCACGGTTGCGAACGCCTCCCAGAAGCGCCGCACGACAGGAACCATGCGGTCGATCTTGACGGCTGTGTGGTCGGGCGGGTCGAGGAGGTGGATCGCGGACCGTTCATCGGCCCGCGCCATGCGGTTCGTCGCCGTGATGGACGGCGTGGGGAGGTGGGCTAGGTAGTCAATGCGGTCAGCTGGCGCGGTACTCGCGGTGATCTGACGAGCCATCGCGACCGCACGGACCTGATGGAGGTTCTCCGCGACCACGACGTGGGCAATCGTTCGGTCGTTCAGGAGCCGGCGGATCGTCTCCGGGAGGTACGTGATGATGGTTCGGCGGTACTGGTGTAGCCGCTGCGGCCCAGGCGCGTTGTCTCGGTCCGCGACCGAGGGTCGCACGGTGTAGAGATCGGTGAGATCCCGCCCGTCCAACTCGCGGCGCCGCCGATCGAGACAGTCGTCGAGGAGCGAAGAGACCTCGGGCGAATCCGTTCGGATGATTTCGACCGGGTGTCGCGGTGCCACGCGGCCGGCTATCAGGTCGACGAACGCCTGGACGACGTCACCGAGCCGCCGCCAATCGTCGTGGCTGGCGGTGTCGGTCACGAGTAGTTCCTCGCCGACGGGCAGATAGATCACACATCGGCAGCCGGTCCAGGCGGCGAGGGTCACCGTGAGCACCGTGTCGACCAGATAGTCGACGCGGACCCGGTCGGTGCGGGCCTGGCTGTAGCCGAGGCAGCCGCCACCGATGACGACCGAGGTGGGCGACGGCCGCGGGGCGACGAACCCCGGAGTCGCCGCGCAGCAGAGCCCCGTCTGCGCCCCGGGATAGCCGGACAGTGCCGGGACGGCGGAGAGCGCCGCGAGGTGGTGGTGGCTCAGGATTCGTGCGGCACCGCGCTTGTAGATTCCGCGCAGTATCGCGTCAGCGAGATCCGTCGTGCGCCGGGTGGCCGTCACGGTCAGTCCCCGCCTTTCCCAGGAAGATCAGAATCTGTTCGCTGACGTGGTCGACCTCGTCGTCGGTGAGTTCCGGAAAAATCGGTAGTGACAAAACGGAGTCGGTGAGGGAGCGTGCGTTCGGGCTCCCCAGGCTACGCACCGGGTGGCCGGTGAAGGCCGGTTGGTCGTGGAGCAGGTGCGGATAGCAGACAAGGGTTCCGACTGCCTGCTCCTTGAGGTAGGCGCGGAGGCCGTCGCGGTGGTCGACCCGGA
>DATMJT010000394.1:0-9215 GCA_035553735.1 Pilimelia sp. | reverse complement strand
CAGCGGCAGGAGACCAGCGAGGACGAGGAGGACGTCTCCGCGCAGACCTACGTGCAGCGGCAGGAGACCAGCGAGGACGAGGAGGACGTCTCCGCGCAGACCTACGTGCAGCGGCAGGAGTCCACGGAGGACGAGGACGAGACGGCTCCGTCGGCGTAGCAAGAGGCCCGGTCCGTCACCGGTGGTGGCTGGCCCCGGCGAGGTGGGGGGTACCGCGTGAACGCACCGAGGCAGAGCTCGGCACCCGACCGGGACCCGGTGCGCCGAGGCCCGGATGCGCGCCCCGACCGGCCCGCCGGCGAGCCGACGACCGACCACACCCCCACCGGCCAAGCGCCCGGGGGTCCGTTGAGCCCGGCGGTGGCGCAGCGGTTGCAGGGCGCCGCGGGCAACCAGGCGGTGGCCGGGCTGCTGGACCGGCAGCGCTCCGCGACCCGACCGGCCCGACCGGGGCCGTCCTCGGGCGCGGCAGGCGCGCGCCGGGCGGTGGGTGCGGCGGCGGCCGGGCGCGGCACCGGATCGGCGCCCTCCGTGCCGAGGGGCGCCGGCCCCGCCACGACCGCCGGGCCCGTCGGTGGCTCCGGCGGGCCGGAGCCGGCCGGGCCGGCGGGGCCGGCCGGGCCCGTACTCGCCGTGGCCCGCGCGTCCGTCCTGGCGCCGGCGTCCGTGCAGCGGCAGCCCGTGGCCGAGGCCCCGCCGGTCCAGCGACCCGGCCCCGACGCCGACCCGCGCTTCGCGGCGTTGAAGGCCGCCGTACGGGGCAGGCAGAAGGCCCTGTCCGCGCACCCACCGGCCCGGGCCGAGGCCGCCGCGTCGCAGCGCGCGGCACGGCCGCCACAGGACGACCGGGAGGCGCGGGCCAAGGCGGCCAACGCCGAGCGGATGAACGCCGCCCGGCCCGGGGAGTTCGACAGGGCCGCGTTCGTCCGCGCTGTCAACGAGGCGATCGCGGCGCAGGCGCCGAAGAACCTCGCCGAGGCCGACGCCTTCACGGACTCGGGCCGGGCCGACGCGGTGAAGGAGCAGGTGCATGGCCGGGCAGCCGACGGCACGCGCGCCTGTGCCCACGCGATCGAGACCACCACCGCGGCGCCGCCGGACACGTCGAGGGCCACGGACAAGCCCGTCGTGCCGCTGGCGCCGGACCGCCCGCCGGCCGCGCCGGCGCCGCCCGATCCGGCGCGGGCGGTGCCCGACCGGGCACCACCTGCGGCCACGGACTTCACCGCCGGTCCCGCCCGGGTGGACGAGCAGATGGCGCAGGCGGAGGTCACCGAGGAGCAGTTGGCGCGCGCCAACGAGCCGGAGTTCACCGAGGCGCTGAAGGACAAGAAGGCCGGGGAGCAGCACGCGGCGGCCGCGCCGGGCCGGATCCGGGCCGCGGAGGCGAGGACCCTCGCCGGAGCCCGGGCCGAGGCCGCCCAGGCCGGCACCGCGGCGATGACGGCGCTGGCCGGGGACCGGGCCCGGGCCGGGCGCGAGGTCGGGGCGGGCAAGGAGGGCGCGAAGGGCGCCGACGAGGCCAGGCGGGCGCAGGTCACCGCGAGGCTACAGAAGGTCTTCGACGCCACGAAGGCCGACGTGGAGCAGATCCTGTCCGGGTTGGACAGGAAGGTGGACGACCTGTTCACCAGGGGCGAGAGGGCCGCCCGGGACGCGTTCACCGCCGACCACCGGCGGCGGATGGACGACTACAAGGAGCAGCGGTACTCGGGGCTGATGGGCAAGGCCCGCTGGGTCAGGGACAAGTTCGCCGGGCTGCCGGAGGAGGCCAACCAGATCTTCGCCGCGGCCCGCCGGGGCTACGTGGACCGCATGCAACAGGTGATCTCCACGGTGGCGGACACCGTCGGCGCCGAGCTGACCCGGGCCAAGCAGCGCATCGCCACCGGCCGCAACGAGTTGCAGGCCGAGGTCAGGCGGCTGCCGGCCGACCTCCAGGCGATCGGCAGGCAGGCCGCGGGTGAGTTCGCGGGCAGGTTCGACGAGCTCACCGAGTCCGTGGACGCCAAGGGCACGCAGCTGGTGCAGACGCTGGCGACCCGGTACACCGAGGCGCTCAGGTCCATCGATGACGAGATTGCGGCGGAGCGGGAGAAGAACCGGGGCCTGATCGCCAAGGCCGTCGACGCCGTCGGCGGCGCCATAAAGACGATCATGCAGCTCAGGGAGACGCTGCTGGGCGTCCTGGCCCGGGCCGCCTCCGCCGTGATGGCGATCCTGCGGGATCCGATCGGCTTCCTCGGCACACTGGTGTCCGCCGTGGGTGCCGGCCTGCGGCAGTTCCTCGCCAACATCGGCGAACACCTGAAGAAGGGCCTCGTCGGTTGGCTGCTCGGGGCGCTGACCTCCGCCGGGGTCCAACTGCCCGGCAAGTTCGACCTGCGCGGCGTGATCATGATGATCGGGTCGCTGCTCGGCCTCACCTGGGCGGCGATCCGCGGCCGGGTCGTCTCCCGGGGCGTCCCTGAGCAGGCGATGGGCGCGGTCGAGCAGTCCGTGCCGGTGGCGCGGAAGCTGCAGTCCGAGGGGATCGGCGGGGTCTGGGAGCAGATCGCCGCGAAGGTCGGCGATCTGAAGGCCAGCCTCTTCGCGAAGGTGAGCGAGTACCTGGTCCCCACCGTGCTGGTCGCCGGCATCACCTGGATCATCAGCCTGCTCAACCCGGCCTCGGCGTTCGTCAAGGCCGTCAAGATGATCGTCGACCTGGTCACATTCGTCGTGAACCAGGGCGCCCAGATCGTCCAGTTCGTCAACGCCGTCCTGGACGCCGTCATCGCCATCGCCGGCGGCGGTGCCGGTGGGATTCCTGCCCTGATCGAGCAGGCGCTGGCCCGGTCCGTTCCGGTGCTCATCGGGGCGCTGGCGGCAATCCTCGGCATCGGCGGCGTGGCGGACAAGGTCAAGAAGATCGTCCAGGCCCTGGCCAGACCGGTCACCCGAGCCGTCGACTGGGTGGTCCACAAGATCGTCACCCTCGGAAAGCGGATCTGGGCCCGGCTCAAGGGCCGACGAGACAGACGCCCCGGGCCCGCGCAGGAACAGGATGTCCAGGCCCGCTGGCGGGCCGGCCTGGCCGCGATCCGGACCATCGCCAGCCGGTCCCGGCGGGGCGGCCTGGACACCCGGAGCCTGCACGAAACGCTCATCGGCGTCAAGCAACGGCACCAGTTCCAGGAGCTGTACGCCCACCGGCGGGGCGCGGGATGGGCGGTCTACGCCAAGCTCAACCCCGACAACCGGAACAACCTGATCCCGATATCGGGTAAGACGCTTCTGGTCGGCGAGGGCAATCTCAGCTTCACCAGCGCGATCATCGCCCTTGGCATCAACCTGCCCGGCAACCTGACCGCCACGGTGTACGAGGGCCGGGCACAGAAGGACCCGGAGACCCAGGCCCGGGCGGACCGGCTGCAGGCCGAGGGCGTCACCGTGGAGTTCGGGGTGGATGCGACCCGCCTGCACGAGACCGAGGGGCCGAAGTACGACTCCATCGTGTGGATGTTCCCGCATCCCGGCGGCCCCCGGGCCGCGGCCGCAGCCCGGGGAGCCGACCTGCTGATGCGGTTCTTCCGGAGCGCGGCACAGCGCCTGGCGCCGGGAGGGAGGATCATCGTGACGCTGCGGGTGGCGAAGCAGCCGGATTTCTACGTCTCGCGGTGGCGTCCGATCGAGGCGGCACAGGCGGCCGGACTCAGCTTGGTGTCGCGGAGCGACTTTGCCCAGGAGGATTACCCCGGGTACGGTCACGAGACAACGGATAAAGGCGCGAATAGGGCAGACGTGGCACGAGGCTTTGCGTTCATCTTCACCAAGGGGTAGGGCATGGAGATCGACGAGTTGATGGCGCGCTTCGCCGCATTGCCTGGAGCGCGCGTAGGACGGGGTCCCGATCACCCACGCATGCCGGAGCCCGCCGTGGGCGAGGCGGTGGACGGGTTCCTCCGCCGCTTCCCCGAGGTGGCCCGCGACCACGGGTACGTGGCCTTCCTGCGCCGGTATGCCGGTGCCGCCATCGACAACGAAGAGCGCCACGAGATCGTCGATATCCTCGGCTTCAGCAACGTCTCCAGTGACCTGATCGAGATGGACGGTCCGGTCGTGGACGAACACGGATTTCTCATCTTTGCGCAGGTCGTTCGGCACCTCATCGAGGGCGGCGCGCTGCGCGACACCCAGGAGTACGACTACGCGTTCGATACCACCGGCGCCCGGGCACCGGGCGTGTACTGGTTGTACTCGTCGTCCCGGCAGCCCGAAACCTTCGACGAACACGCCCGCGCCGGCTTCGCGCCGGCCGGCGAAGCCTTCACCGGCTGGCTCAGCCGGATTGTCGGGAGCGGAGGCTTTTCGCCGCCCCCTGCGGGCGCCGCCTAACCGACCGGAACGTCAAGGAAACCCGGCGACCCCGGGAAACCACCCGGCCGTGCACGCGGTCCGTCCGGCGCGCGGGGATCCCGTGCCGCCAGGCGTACCGGGCCTCGTCGGTCAGCACCAGCAGGCTGCCCGGCTCCAAGAGCAGCGCCACTGAGGCGTCAGGATCGTCGGGCCGGTTCAGCGTCATGACGCATGTCGACCCAAGGCTGACCGACATGACCACATCGCCGAAGCAGGAGGGACTGTCCACATGACTGGCGATGCCCTGTCCCGGCAGATACTCGTTGACGATGAGCTGGTCTGACTCAGCGCCCAGCCGCCGCGCCAGCCGGAGGGCCCACGCCGGCAGCGGGCCCAGGCCGTCCTCGTCCCCGATCGTGCGCCGCTGGTAGTCGTATCGGTAGCCGTAGTGCTGCACCCGACGACGCAACTGTGAGGACCACGGCTGTGCGTCGACGATCTGGAGCAATTCCGTCTGCTCCGACGGGCCGAGGAACCCTGGCCGGTAGATCAGGCCGACGATCCGGTCGAGTGCAGTCACGGGTTCCAGGGTAGGCCGACGGCGTGGCCCGCGAAGCCCCGGTGATCCCGGTTCGACAGGTTGGCGTGCCCATGGGTGCCCGTAGGGGCAGGGCAGGGTGCCTGTTGGAGCGGCCCGGCGGCCGTGTGCGGCGCGGCGCGGCGGAGCGACGCTGTACTCGACCCTGAGGGACGAGGAGGCGTGATGCCCAACTACCTGGCGCCGGGCGTGTACGTCGAGGAGGTCGAGGCCGGGTCTCGACCGATCGAGGGAGTCGGCACCGCCGTGGCCGCGTTCGTCGGCTTCGCCGCGCAGGGGCCGCTCAACACGCCCACGCTGGTGAGCAACTGGAGCCAGTACACGCAGATCTTCGGCGAGTTCGTCGAGGACTGCCATCTCGGGCACGCCGTGTTCGGATACTTCCTCAACGGCGGCGGCAACTGCTACGTGGTCCGCGTGGGCGGGGGCACCGCCGCCGAGCCGCGGCCGCCGGCCGCCTCGCTCGGCGCGTACCGGGTCGTCGCCCGCACCCCCACCCCGGTGGGCAACGGCGCGGGCACCCCCGCGCTGGGCGCCGGAGCCGCTGCCGGCGGTGGCGGCGGTGGCGACCTCACCGTGGCGGTCGCCGACCCGCCGGAGGGGGCCGGGGAGGACCGGTTCACCTTGCTGGTCAAGCGGGGCGGCAAGGTCGAGGAGACCTTCGAGAACGTGACCACCCGGCGCGGCAAGGAGAACGTCGTCACGGTGGTCCGGGAGAAGTCCAAGCTCATCACGCTGGAGGAGGACTCGACCGGCCAGGCCGTCACCCGCCCGCGCACCGGCGAGGTCGCGCTGACGGCTCCGGCGCCCACGGCTCCGGCGCCGGCCACCGTCGCCCCGGACGAGTACGTCGGGGACGCGGCCGAGCGCACCGGCTTCGGGGGCCTGGAGGCCGTCGACGAGGTCACCATGGTGGCGGTGCCCGACCTGATGGGCGCCTACCAGCGCGGCGCCATCGACCTGGACGCGGTCAAGACCGTCCAGCAGGCGATGATCGACCACTGTGAACTGATGGGCGACCGGATGGCGATCCTGGACCCGCCGCCCGGGCTGTCGCCGCAGCAGGTCCGCGACTGGCGGATGGACGGGGCCGGATACGACTCCAAGTTCGCGGCGCTCTACTACCCCTGGGTCAAGGTGTTCGACCCGGCCACCGGCGCCAACCGGTTCGTCCCCCCGTCCGGGCACATGGCCGGGGTCTGGGCGCGCAGCGACAACGCGCGGGGCGTGCACAAGGCGCCCGCCAACGAGGTGGTCCGCGGCGCCGTCGACCTGGAGCTCCAGCTGACCCGCACCGAGCAGGAGCTGCTCAACCCCATCGGGGTGAACTGCGTGCGCTCCTTCCCCGGTCGCGGCATCCGGGTGTGGGGCGCGCGGACGCTGTCCTCGGACGCCGCGTGGCGCTACCTCAACGTCCGACGGCTGTTCAACTACCTGGAGAAGTCGATCCTCAACGGCACCCAGTGGGTGGTCTTCGAGCCCAACGACGAGGCGCTGTGGGCCCGCATCCGGCGTACCATCAGCGCCTTCCTCGTGATGGAGTGGCGCCGCGGCGCGCTGTTCGGCCTCACCCCGGACGAGGCCTTCTTCGTCAAGTGCGACAGCGAGACCAACTCGGCCGAGAGCATCGACGCCGGCCAGGTGGTGTGTCAGGTCGGCATCGCTCCCGTGAAGCCGGCCGAGTTCGTCATCTTCCAGCTCGCCCAGGTCTCGGGCGGCACCAGCCTCGTCAACGAGTGAGCGGCGCCAGGGCGCCCCGGGTCCGTGCCCGGCCGCCCCGCGCCGCCGCACCGCACCGCACCGCGTTCCGTGAGTAGGGAGGGAATCCGTGGCGCTCGCCGACTTCGACTCCGCGGTAGGCCACAGCTTCGGCCTGGAGGTGGACAGCGTCGTCATCAAGCAGATCACCGAGGTGTCCGGGCTGAAGATGGAGCAGGACGTCATCGAGTACAAGTCCAACACCGCCGACGGCAAGTTCGTCGTCCGCAAGGCCCCGGGCGCGCCAAAGGCGGGAGAGGTGACGCTGACCCGCGGCCTCACCGGGGACAACAGCTTCGAGAGCTGGATCAAGGACTGTCGGTTCGGCAAGATGGGGGATGCCCGCAAGGGCGGTGCCATCATCGTGTACGACTACGAGGGCATGCCGATCAAGCGTTACCGGCTGACCAACGCCTGGGCGAAGAGCCTGGAGATCAGCACGCTGAAGGCCGGGGACACGAGCGTGCTGACCGAGAAGCTGGTCATCACGTACGAAGCGCTGGAAGTCGAGTAGTTCCGTGCGCCGTACCTCTGCCCTCGCGCCCCCCACCGCCCGGTCCGACGGGGAGCCGGCACGCGTCGAGCCCGCCGTCCCGGCCTCCGCCCGCGACGCGCTGCGCACCGAGTTCCCGTTCGAGCTGCCGCGCGGCTACGTCGACGGCACCGGCACGGTCCACCGCTCCGGGGTCATGCGGCTGGCCACGGCCCGGGACGAACTCGTTCCGCTCCGCGACGACCGGGTCCGGGAGAACCCGGCGTACCTGACGGTGGTCCTGCTGTCGCGGGTCATCACCCGCCTGGGCTCGGTCGTGGACGTGCATCCGGGTGTGGTGGAGGACCTGTTCGCCTCCGATCTGGCCTTCCTCCAGGACATGTACCGACGGGTCAACAGTGAGGGGCACACCCGGGCGAGCGTCGCCTGCCCCGAGTGCCGGCACCGGTTCGCCGTGGACCTGGCCGGCGGCCGCCTGGGGGAATCGTGACGTACGCGGCCGACCGCATCTACACCGAGGTCGCGTACGTCGCCTACCACTTCCACTGGTCGCTGGCCGAGATTCTCGATCTGGAGCACCACGAGCGGCAGCGGTACGTGGCGCAGATCGCCGGCATCAACGAGCGCATCAACCAGGGACGGTGACGCATGCGGTGGCCGTGGCAGTGGAGTCGCAGGCCGGACCGGAGCACGCCCACCGCCGGCGACGCGTCGCCGGAGCCGACGTCCGTGGCCCCGTGGAGCGCCGGTGAGCGGCGCTCGGCATCGGCCGCCTGGCGCTCGCTGGCCCCGATCCAGCGGGTGGTCGCCCCAACGCCGCTGTTGACCGCCCCGACGGCGTTCCGGGACGGGTTGTCGGCCTGGCAGGACCCGTCCTACCTGGCACCGCTCGGGCACGCGGTGGGCCCGCACGAACCGGCCGGCTTGGTGCACGACCTGGCCCGGCCGGCGCCTGCGGCCGGTGCGGATGCGTCCTCCGGCCATGCGGAGCTGCCGCTCGTGGCCAGCCCGCCGGCGCCGGCGAGGTCACGCGCGGGCATGCCCTCGCTGCAGCGGCACGGCGCGGCTCCACCGTCCGCCGCGCCGAGCCCGGCGAGCGCCCCGGTCCGTCCCCCCGCGGACGTGGCGGTGGCCGGGGATCTCCTGGGGCTGCCCGCGGCGGTGCCCGCCGTGCCACTACCGGGGCCGGCGTTCACGGTCTGCCCGCCCGTACCTGTCGAGGCGCGACCGCTGCCCGTGGTCGCGCTCGCCGGAGCGGTGGCGCAACGCTCCGCCGACGGCGGCGCGGCGCCCGTGCCGGCTGGCACCGTGCCGGCGGCGGCCGTCGGCGCGGCCCCCAGCGCGGCCACGGGGCCGGCAGGCGGTGAGCCGGCGCCGGTCCCGCCCGCGGTACCGGACGACGCGATACCGCCCGCGGTACCGGACGACGCGACGTTGGCAACAGTGTCAGGCACCGCGGCGTCGGTCGGGGCCGACCCCACCGGGCCCGGCGGTACGGCGCAGGCGGCCGAGTCCGCCGCGCCGGGTCGCGGCTCGGCCCCGCTCGGCGGTGCGCCGCTCGCCGTCACGGCTGCCGCGCCGCAGCCGCCCCGGGCAGAACCCACCGGGCCGGGCCCTGAGCTGCCGCTGGCGCGTGCCGTCGGCGCGGACACCCCGCCGGTGCGGCGGCTGGGCCTCGGCGAGCCGATGGTGCCGCCGGTCCACCCCGCAGCTGGCTCGGGCCCGGCCCGGGAGGTGGGCGCCTTCGGCTCGCCGCCGCGGGGTGGCCGCCCGGCTGGCCCGCCCGACCACCCGGCCGCCGTGCAGCGCAGCCCGGCCTCCCCGCAGCCGACGCCGTCGCGTCCCGTCGGTGGGGCCACGCCACTGACCCTGGCCGCCCCGGGCCCTGCCGCCCCGGCCCCTCTCACCGCGAGCCCTACGGCGCCGCAGGGCCCGGCCCGGCCGGGTGATGCCGGCTCGGAGTCCGGGGCCGCCGCGGTGGGGGAGCCGCCCGACTCCACCGCCGCGGGCGCCGGCTCGCCGCCGTCC
>DATMJT010000393.1:0-7754 GCA_035553735.1 Pilimelia sp. | reverse complement strand
GGGGTGGGGGTCCACGGGGGCGGCGCCGGCCAGCTGCCGCACCGCTCGGGCCTTCCCCGAGCCGGCCGCCAGCATGATGCGGACGCTGGCGGCGGCGATCGTGGCGGTGTCCAGGCTCATCCGCAGCGCGCCACCGTACGGGCCGGTGATGATCACCGGATCTGATGTCTGGACGGGGTCGGTGAACAGGGAGGCCGTGTGTCCGTCCTCCCCGAGGCCGAGCACGACCACGTCCGGATGTCCGGTGGGCGCCAGCCGCCGCAGCAGCGCGGCGTACCGGCGAGCGCCGACAGCGGGATCCGACTCGTGGGGCATGCGGTGCCACCGCTCGGCCGGCACACCGGCCGGGCCGATCAATTCGCGCTCGATGACCGCGGCGGAGGTGGCGTCGCGGGGTACGCCCAGCCGTTCGTCGGTTTGAATGATGTCGATGTGGGACCAGTCGATCGGCATGGTGGCGAGCCGGCGGTAGGTCAGGCCGGGGGTGCTGCCCCCGGTCAACGCCAGAAGGCAGTGTCCAGACAGCGCGCGAAGAGTGGACAGTGCCTCGCTGATACGGCGAGCCGCGAAGTCGGCCAATTCTTCAGCGCCATCAAAAACAGTCGTCAGCATTCCTTCTCCCCGTTGGCTCATGCCGCAGCGAATCTTTCCAACGGCAAATTGGTACACCCCATATCGGTACCTCAGCAGAGGTGCCGGAGATTGTTCGGCGCACACGCAGAAACCGACGCCGCCGTGGCCTGAAGAGATGTCAGAATCGGATTGCCGGGCTCGCCGCGGCGGGGATCAACTCATACCCTCGCCCGCTCGTACCCCCGGCCACTCACACCGTCGACCACATCGCCACGGCGTGGGCGAACGGCCGGGATGAACGGCGGCGACGATGCCGCCGCAGGCGCGGCGACCGCCACAAGGCCGAGCAGCCGCGCTCGGCGTGGCACCCGTCGGCCCGCGCGCCGCTGGCCGGCGCACACCCGGCCGAGGGGATCGCCGAGGCATCTTCGTCCAGCCCACCATGCGCTCCGGCGCCGGCGGGTGTGCCGCCCACATGGGCCCGCACAAATTCTGTGAGTGTGACGTACACGACGACGCGTCGCGCATGACTCATCGTCGGATCAATGGCGTGTACGGCTGCCGCAAGTACTGTTTGCACCCTGACCCTACCCCCGTGATGGTGGATCGCCAAGTCGATCTAGGTCGACGTGCTCGCATGTTTCTTGCTCGACCCGAGGCTAGCGCAGGCTATTGATCGATTCCAGTCCAACCGGGTGGACGCCGCAGATTCCCAGGTCACTCCGCCTGCGCGCGCTCCATGTCGACCGGCTTCGGGGCTCTTATACTCGACGAGTTCGCACGGTGTCCGCCGCAAACCAAGGAGAACAGTGGCATGGATGTGTCGTTCCTGCTTGACATCGACGGAACCCTCGTGGATTCCCGAAATGTGGTCGAGAACACATGGCGGGAGGTCGCTGCACAATTCCGGGCCCCCGCGGATGCCATCCTGATGGCCTGCCACGGCCGCCGCGACGAGGATGTCGTGGCGGAGTTCTTCCCGCCGCAGGTCCGCGACGGCGTCCTCGGCCGCATCGCCACCCTGGAGCAGGAGCGAGCCGCAGAGGTGGTGGCCATGCCGGGCGCCCAGCAGTTCCTCGCCGGCCTGCCGAGCGGGGCGTGGGCGGCGGTGACCTCCGGCTCCCGCCGACTGATGACCGCCCGACTACGCGGGGCCGGTCTGCCGACGCCCGATGTCCTGATCGCCGCGGACGACGTGCGACGCGGCAAGCCGGATCCGGAGGGGTACCTGACCGCCGCTGCACGCCTCGGCCGCCGCATCGAGGAGTGTGTGGTGGTGGAGGACTCACCGACCGGCGTGGCCGCGGGTAGGGCAGCCGGCGCCTTCGTCGTCGGCCTGGCAGAGAGCCCCGACAGGCTCCCCGAGGCCGACGTGGTCGTCGGTGCCCTGACCGACGTCGTGAACGCGGTGCGTACCCGCGGCGACGGCGCGGGGGCGGGCGAGGCTTTCGCTCCGTGGCGCTGACATTGCCCGCCGCGCGGCCAGCGTCGATCCGGCTTGGGTCGCGCCGCTGCGCCGCGCGACGTATCGTCAGCCCATGTCCACTCCGGACGGACCCGGCGCGACCGCGTCGCACCGACCCGGTCGATGCGACCGCGCAGTCCTGCTACGGTTGGCATCCGAGCTCAGCTGTCGGAGGCCACGTGGCGGATCGGCACCCAGGCGGACGTCCGTGTCACCGTGGCGGCCGCCGGACGAACGGTGCTGAACCCTGGCCAGCGCGGGGAGTACGTCGGCGTTGCCGATGGATGACAACCTCGGGAGCGTCGCCGACTCACCCGTGAGTCCTTGTCACGTCACGACGACACGGACCCGCCGGAGGCGACGATCGCCGCAGTACCGGCGTTGGGTCGCGTCGGTGCGTTGCGCACCATCGAGGCGGCCGCAGGCGGGCGGCGCTGTTCCTCACGTCCCCCCAAGCCCAAGCCTCCGCGCTGCGCTCGTGTTCCGTGGTCGGCCGTGTCACGAGCTGCGGACAGGTCAGGGAACACCGCGCCGGTGTGGTCTTCGAGTTGTTCCCGGTGCGTCGGAGGCGCCGCACTGCTCTGCCAGTTTCTGACGTCGGTTCGCCAGCTTCTGACGTCAGCGGACGGAGCGCGATGCCCGGCGCCGCAACCGCAGCCCGCGGGCAACACCCGGTCCATGTGTCGAGGACGAGGAGGAGCACATGCCCATGCCGCCATGCTTCTGCACCCCCATGTGCACGCAGCGAGCCACGAATCCCGACAACGTCCGCGAGATTCGCGACACCCGCACGTCGCCCGCGGACAGTACCGCCGACCTCCCGTGGGCCGAGACGGCCCGCCGCCTGACCCGGTTCGCAGTCCTGGCCAACGACCCCGCGGTGCGCTACGCGGCCGGCGACTACTGGACGCACAGCGAGCCGTACTACCGCCAGGTCATGGCCCAGGTGGACGCCCTGGTCGCGACGGACACCGCCGCGAAGGAGGCACTGGCCCGGCTCGCGGAGAACCCGGAGGACACCGCAGCGGAGCGGCGCCTGGAGGCGGAGCTCGCCGCGGTGCTGCGCGGACGGGGGCCCATCGCCGAGCTCGACCGCGTGCTCCGCCTGGCCAGGGAGAACGTCTACATCGGGTACCACCGCGGTGAGCACCATCGGCCACACGCCATGGCTGTCGGCGTCGACGACCTGCTCCCCCAGGCGGCATCACCGCCGCGGATGCGACGCGGGAGGGACGAGGCGGACATCCTGGTCGTCATCCCCTTCCGGGACACCGGCGAGACCGGCCGGATCCGCAATCTCGTGGCGTGCCTGCTGGCGCTGCGGGACCAGTCCGCACCCGCTGACCGGTACCGCATCACGGTCGTGGAATCCGACACCGTTCCGCGCTGGCGACCCGTCATCGGGGGCCTCGTGGACCACTATGTACACGTTCGCGCCGACGGGCCGTTCAACAAGTCCTGGACGGTGAACGTGGGGGTGCGTGAGACCCCGGGCCCCTTCCGCATGCTGTGCCTCATCGACGCCGACATGCTGGTGGATCGGGAGTTCGTGCACCGCAACGCGGCGCGCTTCGACGATCCCGCCCACGACGGCCATCTGCCGTACCTTGAGTGCCTCGCCCTCGACCTGGACTCGAGCAACCACATGATCGACCGGCGGTGCCGCGCGCACGACGCCGCAGCCCCGCTGGACGCGGCGCGAGGGCTGGTGTTGCGTCACACGCCGGGCGGATGTGTCTGGACGAGATCCGGGCTGTTCCACCACATCGGCGGCTTCGACGAACGCTACGCCGGCTGGGGCGGCGAGGACGACGACATGATCCTTCGCCTGGGCAGAGCCGGCTCCATTGCCAGGTTCGACGACGTCATGCTGCATCTGGCGCACCGCCGCCCCGCGATGCAGACGGCAGCGGGAGGGGCGTTCAACGCTCACCTTCCCATCGGCACCTGGAACCCGGGCGACGGCTACGGCAGAATCACCGGACCGGTGAGCGACCTCGGTCGTGAAGATGCGCTCTGATCTCCGGCAGCCGGCGGAGCCGCCCCGGTCGGGTGACCCTCCGGGCGCCCGGGGCGTGCGCCGTGCCCGGCTGGCGGTCGCCACGATCTTCTTCATGGTCGGCTGCTTCGTGGCGACCTGGTTCACCCAGATCCCGCTCGTCCAGCAGCGCGCCGACCTCAGCCCGGGACGGCTCTCCCTGGTCCTCATCGCGCCCACGGTCGGTGCCCTGTTCTCGATGCAGGTGGGCGCGGCCCTGGTCGCGCGCATCGGCAGTCGTCTCCTTCTGCGCGTGGCCGGCGCGGCCCTGCCAGTGACCCTGTCCGGCATCGCCACGGCGGGCTCGTTCTGGTCCGCGGTGGTCGCCTTCCTGGTGCTCGGCCTGATCGTCGGCCTGGTGGACGTCTCGATGAACGCCCAGGGCATAGCCGTCGAGCGGGCCGCCGGACGCCCGGTGATGAACGGATTGCACGGTGCGTGGGGCCTGGGAGCGATCGTCGGCGCGTCGATCAGCACCGGGGCGTTCGCGCTGCACCTGTCGCCGCTCACGCATGCCGCTCTGGTCGTGACCGCCCTGGTCCTGTGTGCGCTCGCGGCGGGCCGTCACCTGCTGCGCGTGCCGCGGGACCCTCCCGCCGCGGCAGCGGCGGAGCGTCGAGTCCGGGCCGAGGCCGGATGGTTCCGCGGCTGGACGCGACGCACGCTCGTTCTCGGCGTGATCGGAGCGGCCGTCATGCTGTCCGAGGGAGCGGTGTCGAACTGGGTCGGTATTCTGCTGCGCGACCACCAGTCCACCTCCACCGCGCTGGCCGCCGCCGGCTACACGGTTTTCACGGCCGCCGAGACGGCGGCCCGATTCGCGGGCGACCGCGTCCAGCAGCGCATCGGAGTCGAGCGACTCGTGCGCGGCAGTGCCGCGCTGTTCTGCGGAGGCATGCTCCTGCTGCTCCTCGCGCCCGTCCCCTGGGCGAGTATTGCCGGACTGGCACTGGTCGGCGTCGGCATTGCGCCGATGAACCCGGCTGCCCTGAGCGCGGTGGGCAGCGAGAGCGCGTCTGCGCGCTCCGACGGTACGGCGGTCGCCCGCTTCACCACGCTCAGCTACGCCGGGATTCTGGCCGGACCGCCGATCATCGGCGGCCTGGCGGAGTTGGTCGGGCTGCCGCTCGCGCTGTCATTCCTCATGGTTCCGTTGCTGATGATCGGGGTCGGTGCCCGCATCTTCGTCCACCGGCCGGCGGCGCCCCCGGCGGACCTGCGCCCGGACGCGGACCCGTCGCCGTCGGGTGTGGACGTCGCGCCTGGTCACCGCAGGCAGTGAGCCCGCTTCGTCGTGACGGTGCGGGCCACGGCGCGGTCGCGGCCGGCACCGCCTGCCGGGTCGATTCGTGGGGGTCCGGTCCGGCCTGTGGGGTGCCGGGGTCGGGGCGCGATGCTGCGTCGACTCCCGTGGACGTGGCCAGGCGCGACCGGCGAGGCCGGGAGGGCGACGAGGTCGGTCGGCGGCCGGGCACCGCGCGCCGCGGGACGGTGGTTGTCGGTGCCGCTGGCTAGGGTGCCCCCATGCATGCCGCCGACAGTCACGACCTGATCCGGGTTCACGGTGCCCGGGAGAACAACCTGAAGAACGTGAGCGTCGAGATCCCGAAGCGCCGGCTGACCGTGTTCACCGGCGTGTCGGGCTCCGGGAAGAGTTCCCTGGTGTTCGGGACGATCGCGGCCGAGTCGCAGCGGTTGATCAACGAGACGTACAGTGCCTTCGTGCAGGGCTTCATGCCCAGCCTGGCCCGCCCCGACGTCGACCTGCTCGAGGGCCTGACGACCGCGATCATCGTCGACCAGGAGCGGATGGGCACCAACTCCCGGTCCACGGTGGGAACGGCCACCGACGCCCACGCCATGCTGCGGATCGTGTTCAGCCGGCTGGGCGTGCCGAGCGCGGGGCCCTCGTTCCACTACAGCTTCAACGTGCCCGCCGGTGCGTGCCCGGCCTGCGAGGGCATGGGCACCGCCACCGACATCGACCTCGACGAGCTGTTCGACCGGGACAGGTCGCTGTCGGAGGGTGCGATCACCATCCCGGGCTACACCGCCGACGGCTGGCAGGTGCGCACCTTCGCAGCCTCGGGTTTCCTGGATCCGGACAAGCCGATTCGGGACTACACCGACCAGGAGCTACACGACTTCCTCTACCGGGAGCCGACCAAGGTCAAGATCGAGAACCTCAACATGACCTACGAGGGGCTGGTCCCGCGCGTCCAGAAGTCGTTCCTGCAGAAGGACAAGGAGGCGCTCCAGCCGCACATCCGCGCCTTCGTCGAGCGGGCGGTCACCTTCACCGCGTGCCCGGAGTGTGGCGGCGCCCGGCTCAACAAGGCCGCCCTCGCCTCGCGAATCGGCGGCCTCAACATCGCGGACGCCTGCGCGATGCAGATCAGTGACCTCGCCGACTGGGTCCGGACCATCGAGGAGCGGTCGGTCGCGCCGCTGCTGGCCACCCTCCAGCGGACCCTCGACTCCTTCGTCGAGATCGGGCTCGGCTACCTCAGCCTGGACCGCCCGTCCGGCACGCTCTCCGGCGGCGAGGCGCAGCGCACCAAGATGATCCGGCACCTCGGGTCGAGCCTGACCGACGTGTCCTACATCTTCGACGAGCCCACGGTGGGGCTGCATCCACACGACATCCAGCGGATGAACGGCCTGCTGCTGCGACTGCGCGACAAGGGCAACACCGTGCTGGTGGTGGAGCACAAGCCGGAGACGATCGCGATCGCCGACCACGTGGTCGACCTGGGGCCCGGCGCCGGCGGCGCGGGCGGAACGGTGTGCTTCGAGGGCACCGTCGACGGACTGCGGGCCAGCGGCACGCTGACCGGCCGCCACCTGGACTACCGGGCCGGGCTCAAGGCGCAGACCCGCACGCCGACGGGCGCGCTGCCGATCCGCAACGCCAACCGGCACAACCTCCGGGACGTCAGCGTCGACGTCCCCCTCGGCGTGCTGTGCGTGGTGACCGGCGTCGCCGGCTCCGGCAAGAGCTCGCTGGTGCACGGGTCGATCCCCCCCGAGGCGGGCGTGGTCTCGATCGACCAGACGCCGATCCGCGGCTCGCGGCGCAGCAACCCGGCCACCTACTCCGGCCTGCTCGAGCCCATCCGCAAGGCCTTCGCGAAGGCCAACGGGGTGAAGCCGGCGCTCTTCAGCGCGAACTCGGAGGGCGCCTGCCCAACCTGCAACGGCAACGGCGTGATCTACACCGAGCTCGGGATCATGGCGACGGTCGCGACCACCTGCGAGGCGTGCGAGGGCCGCCGGTTCGACGCCTCGGTGCTGGAGTACCGCCTCGGCGGCCGGGACATCAGCGAGGTGCTCGCGATGCCGGTCGACGAGGCCCGGGAGTTCGTCGGCGACGGCGACGCGAAGACGCCGGCGGCGCGGACGATCCTCGACCGCCTGGCCGACGTCGGGCTCGGCTATCTCACCCTGGGCCAGCCGCTCACCACCATCTCCGGCGGCGAGCGCCAGCGGCTGAAGCTGGCGGTCCGAATGGCGGAAAAGGGCGGCGTCTACGTGCTCGACGAGCCGACCACCGGGCTGCACCTGGCCGACCTCGCGCAGCTGCTCGGGCTGCTGGACCGGCTGGTCGCCTCCGGCAAGTCGGTCATCGTGATCGAGCACCACCTGGCGGTGATGGCGCACGCCGACTGGCTCATCGAC
>DATMJT010000392.1:0-9249 GCA_035553735.1 Pilimelia sp. | reverse complement strand
CCACCGCACCGAGGAAGTGATCCGATGAACGCCAACCAGGACATCGACGCCGTCGTCGTGCGGGTGCTCGCCACCGCCGGCCCGCGCCCGGCCCCGGACATCGCCACGCTCGACACCCCGCTGATGGAGGACGGGCTGGGGCTCAGCTCGCTGAGTCTCATGCGGGCCCTGGTCGACCTCGAGGAGCGCTTCGACATCAGCCTCGAGGACGCGGCCCTGATGGCCTCCGACCTGCACACCGTGCGCGACGTGAGCACCCTGGTCCGCCGGGAGGTCGCCGGGTCAGGCGGCCGCGCCGCGGACGCCTGACGGGGTCGGGACCGGGCTGGTGAACAGCGCCGGTCCCACCGCGCACCTTCGTGGTGCACCCGTGTCGGTGGGTGGTCGAGCGAAACCTTGCCTGGTTGACCGCGCATCGACGGCTGGCCCGCGACTACGAACGTGTCCCGGAGACCTCCGAGGCCATGATCCGGTGGGCCGCGATCGGGCAGATGCTACGCCGCCTCACCCGCGGCGGGACCGCCCGATGGCAGCAACGCCGCACCTTCGACTGGTCCGACTGACACCCATCAGAAACATCTACTCAGTACGGCCAACGCACCATGCTCACCGCTGCGTCGGCTTGCCTCAACGCATGGGATAGGTGGCCCGTACCACCAGTGTTCGGTCGGCGACGCTGCGCGTTTGCAGTTCTTTGACGTGCCCCCGGGCGGAGACAACCCAACGGTGCTGACCCTTCGGCCATCTGTCTCTGCCGCGCGTTTCAGCAGCTCAGAAGGTCGGTGTAGCTATTGGGCCGCCTCCGATTAGCCTGGTTGGTGTTTGCAGGTTGGCACTTCACGCGGGTCGGATCGAAACAGCCAGGTGGCGGCGCCCTGGCCTATGCCACGGCGAGCGGGCGGGCGCTGATGAACGCAGGCTTTACCTGCGAGATCAACTGGTGCTCCCAGCCGGCCGGCGTTATCGCCCCAAACGGCCGCTGCGGCGTTCACCCGGCGTAGGCGGGCCGGCCCGGCAGCACCACGCCGAATCCGCTCGCCGGACCGGTGAGCTTCGCGCCGTGTAAACCTTGCCGGGCTCGAGTCGTTGCGGGCGCGTCGCCGGACTCCGGGAAGCGGGGGGACCTCAACCGTCGACGCCGCCCCCCACGCCTGGCGCAGCCTCGTCGCCTACCTCCTGCCGGCCTGCGCCGCGCCCGCCGCGCAGTCGCTACCCGACCCGCCCAGGCCCCGGAAGATGTACCGGGCCATGCTCCGCGCCACCACACGCCAACGCGCGCGACGCCACCACGAAACACGGCAGGCAACGCAGGGATCAGCCGGACCCCGCTGGCGGGCGTCGACGCTGCTACCCAGCCCGGCGTCGTCCTCGCGGTCATCGTCGCCGCGCTCAGCACGGTGGCCACCCCGAGCCTGGCATCTGCCTCCCGGCTCGGGTGGACGCGGTTCGTCCGCCCGATGTCCCCACGAAGCCGTCTTCTCTGCTCGGGTGGTGACGTAGCGTCAGGGAACGACCGGGAAGGGCACGAAGGATGGACCAGCAGACCGCGATCGCCCCGGTCACGGGGCTGAGCGCAGCGGAAGCGGAGGACCGGCGCCGGCGCGGCGAGGCCAACACCGCAGTGCCGGGAGGCTCGCGCGGCTACACGGAGATTCTGCGGACCAACGTCTTGTCCTTCTTCAACCTCATTCTGTTCGTCATCGGCGCCGCCCTGCTGGCCCTGGGCCGATACAACGACGCCCTGATCAGCGTCGGCCTCGGACTGATCAACGCGCTCATCAGCGCCGCTCAGGAGATCCGCGCCAAACGCAAACTCGACCGGTTGCAACTGCTCGACCGTTCCGGTGTCGTGGTGGTGCGCGACGGCCGGATGGCCGAGATCCCGCCCGAACAGGTGGTCCGCGGCGACGTGCTGCGCATCCGTCCGGGCGACCAGATCGTCGTTGACGGGCCCGTGCTCGACGGCGGCCGCCTGGAAGCCGACGAGTCCCTGCTGAGCGGCGAGTCCGACCCGGTGGTCAAGCATCCCGGTGATGACCTGCGCTCAGGCAGTCTGTGCGTGGCCGGTGAGGGATATCAGCTCGTCCGCGACGTCGGCGCCCACAGCTACGCCGGCCGGCTCACCGCCGAGGCTCGCCGCGCCACCACCGACCAGACCCCGCTGCAACGACGCATCGGGTTCATCGTCCGCCTCGTCATCGCGCTGACCGCACTGATGAGCGGCGCCATCCTCGCCCAAGCCGCTCTGGAGGGCTTCAGCGTGGTCCGGGTCGTGCAGATCACCGCTGTGCTGTCCGGCCTCGTGCCCTACGGGCTGTTCTTCCTGATCGCGCTCGCCTACACCGCCGGCGCCGTCCGCATCGCGCGCTTCGGCGCGCTGGTGCAGCAGGTCAACGCGGTCGAGTCCGTCAGCAACGTCGACGTGGTCTGCACCGACAAGACCGGCACTCTCACCACCGGCCGGCTCACGCTCGATGAGGTCATCGCGCTCGGCCGGCACGAGCACGCCGACGTGACCCGGTGGCTCGGCGGGCTGGCGCACAACGCCACCACCCCGAACCTGACCACCCGGGCGCTGGCGGCGGCCCTGCCCGGCGAAGTGTGGCAGGTACGCGACGAGGTGGCCTTCTCGTCGTCGTTGCGCTGGTCCGGCCTGGTCTCTGACGAAGGCACCTGGGTCCTCGGCGCGCCGGACGCGCTCGCCCCCCGCCTACGCCACCCCGCCCCTGTCAGCGAGGTCACCAGGCGCACCGTTCGGGGCCTGCGCGTGCTGTTGCTCGCCCGCGGCGAGGACCCTGCTGTCGGCCTGCGTGACGGGCAAGGCCGTCCCGCGCTGCCGATGCTGATACCGGCGGCCCTGGTCGCCTTGGCCGACGAGCTGCGTGACGACGTCGTCGACACCGTCGCCCGGTTCCGCGCTGACGGTGTCGACCTCAAGGTCCTCTCCGGCGACGATCCGCGCACCGTCGCTGCGATAGCCGCCCGCGCGGGCCTGGAGGCCACCGAGCCGATCCCCGGCGCGGCCCTCGACACCCTCGACGACCCGGCGCTGGACCGCGTCGTCGCCACGACCAGCGTCTTCGGCCGGGTCACGCCCGAGCACAAGCAACGCATCGTCCGCAGTCTGCGCCGGCAGGGCCGCTACGTCGCCATGATCGGCGACGGAGTCAACGACGCCCGCGCCCTCAAGCAGGCGCACGTCGGCATCGCCATGCGCAGCGGCAGCGCCGTCACCCGCGACGTCGCCGACATCGTGCTGGTCGACGACAACTTCTCCGCGCTGCCACCGGCCCGGCACGAAGGCTGCAGGATCATCAACGGGATCGGGATCTCGCTCTACGTTTTCCTGGCCCGGGTGGCCAGCCAGGGCCTGGTCATCCTCGCCGTCACCATGCTGGGGCTGGGCTTCCCGTACACGCCCAGCCAAGTCGGTCTCACCCTGTTCACCGTCGGCATCCCGACGGTCTTTCTCACGTTCTGGGCCGAACCGACCCGCCCCGATCCGCACATGCCCCGGAATCTGATCCGCTTCGTCATACCGGCCGCCCTGATCACCGCCGTCTTCGGCACGGTCATTTACACGGCGATCCACGAACTTATCCTCAACGGCTTCAGCTCTGGCCGCACACCCACCAGAATCATCGAGGACTTCGAGCGGTATACCGGGCTCGCCTACGGCGCGGACACCAACTTCGCGGCCGCCGCCGCGACGATCGGCGCGCAGACCGCCCTGTCCACGTTCTTCTGCTTCGCCTCGTTCCTGCTCATCCTCCTGCTTGCCCCGCCGTCCCGCCTCTTCGCCGCTTGGACCCGGCCGACCGGTGACCGCCGTCCCGCCTTGCTGGTGGCCGGGTTGTTCGTCGTGTTCAGTGCCGTGCTGCTGGTGCCGGCGTTATGGTCGTACTTCGGGCTGATGGGGCCTAAGAGCCGGGTCTTCGTCATCGTGCTGCTCATCCTGCTGCCCTGGTTCGCCTCCCTCAGTGCCGCACTGCGGCTGCGGGCGTTCGACCGGCTCCTCGGCCTTGACGGTCCAGAAACATCGAACCTCACAGAGGTCATCGGCCATGAGCGGCGGCCCGGCCATTCCAGCGGCGGCCCTCATCGTTCCCGCCGTTGACGTGACGATTTCCCCCGAGGAGCTCAGGTCGCCGATCGCCAAGCCCTTCGTGGATGCGGGGCTACTGAAGACGGTCGACGCAACCTACTTCAGCTCGTGTCGTAGTGGTGGTCCGGCACTCAGTGTCAGGTGTCGAGCGGGGACGGTCCATGCACCGGGTCCGACGAACGTCTCGATGACGCCGCGGAACCTGTTTCGACCGCGGCATTGCGGCCGCATCTGCGGTTCCAACATGCGTGTGCCTCTCTGGTGGGTACAGGCACCAACGACGGGTCAGACCTGCCAGGTAGCGACGGTTTCGGCGACAGGTGTGGTGGGTCGGCCGATCAGGCGGGAGAGGTCTGCGGTGTCGGTGACGAGTTCTCCGTCGGCGGTGTTGCGGTCCAGCAGGACGAGGAACCCCGCGGTGGCCTCGTCTAGACCGGCGCTCAGCAGAGCGGCCCGGTGTTCTTCCCCGCTGACGTTGTGCAGCTCGATCGGTCGGCCGAGGGCTGCGGCGAAGGTGTCGGCCAGCTCGCGCATGGTGAAGGCGGTGTCGCCGCCGAGCTCGTAGATGGCGCCGTCGTGTCTCTGGCCGGTGAGTACGGCCGCGGCGGCTTCGGCGAAGTCCTGGCGGCTGGCGGCGGAGATCCGGCCGTCACCGGCTGACGTGAGCACGGCGCCACTTGCGGCTGCCTGAGCGAAGGCCGGCGCGTAGTTCTCGGTGTACCAGCCGTTGCGCAGGATCGTGTACGCGATGCCGCTTGCCTTGAGGGTCTCCTCCGTGGCGACGTGCTCCGGGGCGATGGCCAGGGTGGTGCGCTCGGCGCGTAGTACGGAGGTGTAGACGATGCGGGCCGCGCCCGCCTTCTGCGCGAGCTCGATGACGTTGCGGTGCTGCTCGATGCGTTGCCCCACCTCGCTGCCCGAGATCAGCAGCACGGTGTCCCCGGCGTTGATCACGCCGTCGGCGGGCTTGCTGTAGTCCAGCTCCGCCACGCGGACGCCCTGCTGCGCGAACGTGGACAGACGCTCGGTCGAGCGGCCGGTCGCGACGATCTGGGCGGGATCGACGCCGCGGTCGAGCAGGGACGCCACGACGAGGCGGCCGAGCTGGCCGGTGGCGGCGGTGACGACGATGGACATGCGGAACTCCTTGAGGAAAGTCAGACGTGAGGATCGGTGGGGAAGCGGCGCTACTTCGTGGCAAGGAATCCGCGGTACGACCTGGTGCTGGGCGGTCGCACGGTTCTGCCGCGGGCGGTGTGACGACGGCGGCAGGACCGTGCGACGCGCGGTGTCAGTGGTCCAGGGTGACGACGAGCTTGCCGCTGGCGCCGCCGGTGGCGAGCGTGCCCAGGCCCTCGGTGGCCTGCTCGAGGGGCAGGACGGAGGCGACGGTGATCTTCAGGGTGCCGGCGGCGGCCTGCTCGGCCAGCGGGGCCAGGACGTCGCGGGTCGGGGTGGCCATGACCGACGTGCCGGTCAGCCCGGCGGCGGTCAGGGTGGCTTCGTCGGGTACGCCGGCGACGCCGGCGACCTTCCCGCCGTTGCGTACCGCGGCGATCGGGGTGGCCGAGGGGTCCATGCCGTGCAGGCTGACCAGGGCGTCGACGCCGTCGGGGTAGGCGGCGCGGACCTGCTCGGCGACCGGGCCCGCGGTGTGGTCGATCACCTTGGAGGCGCCGAGGGCGATGAGCCGGTCGGCGTCGGCGGGCTTGCCGGTGGCCACGACGGTCACGCCGCGGGCGGCGAGCAGCTGCACCGCGAACGAGCCGACGCCGCCGGAGGCGCCGTTGACCAGCACGGTCTGTCCGGGCTGGGGGTCGACGGCGTCGATGGACTGCACGGCGGCCGCGCCGGCCAGCGGCAGGGCCGCGGCCTGGACGAAGTCGAGGCCGGCGGGCTTGCGGGTGACGGCGGCGGCGGGCAGGACCGCGTACTCGGCGAGGGTGCCGGCGGAGATGGGCGGGGCCAGCAGGACGTGGCCGAGGACCTCGTCGCCGACGGAGACGTGGTCGACGCCGGCGCCGACGGCCTCCACGATGCCGGCGGCGTCACGGCCGAGCACGACGGGGTACTCGTGGGGCAGGCCCCACTGGGCCAGCATGCCGGCGGCGACGGCGTTGTCGATCGGGTTCAGGCCGGCGGCCTTGACCCGGACCACGACGGTGCCTTCAGCAGCATCAGGGGTGGGGATCTCGCCGAGCTGGGGCTTTTCTCCGGCGGTGGGAACGTGCAGTGCGCGCATGACGATGTTCCTTTCGGTGAGGTGGTTCAGGAGCAACAGGCGAGGTCAGGCGGCCGGGGTCAGAAGGCGTACGGTCCGAATCGGCCCCAGGCCACCACGGCGGCGAGGATCAGCAGGACCACGTTCACGCCGATCATGGGGTTCTCCTTGCGCCGGGCGTGGGTGACCGCGGCGCCGAGCATCATCAGGACCAGGCCGAGCGCGGCCAGCGGCACCAGCACCGTGGCGGTGTCGAACAGCGCGGGCAGGATCAGCCCGATCGCCGCCAGCACCTCGAGCGTGCCGATCGCCTTGATCGTCGCGGGCGGGAACTGTTCGGTCCAGCCCATCCCGGAGGCGGCGAGCTTCTCCTTCGGCTGGGTGAGCTTCATGGCGCCGGCGGCGAGGAAGGCGGCTGCCAGCAGCCCGGCGATGATCCACAAGACGATGTTCACAAGGCCCTCCGGCCGGTCGGTGACTTCAACTGTTAAGTCAACGGTAGCCCCCGTTACTTCAAGGCGCAAGTAAATTCTTGAAGGTTTCGGTTCATCGGTTAAGTTATGCTGGTCGCATGGACCCTGCCGAGGAAGCCCGCTGGCTCGACCACGAGGAGCGACAGACCTGGCTGGCGCTGGCCGGCGCGCTGATCCGGCTACCTGCCACGCTAGATGCGCAGTTGCAGCGAGATGCCGGAATCAGTTACTTCGAGTACCAGCTGATGGCCATGCTCTCGGAGGCGCCGCGGCGCACCCTGCGGCTCAGTGAGCTCGCTGCACTCACGCAAGCCTCGCTGCCACGACTGTCGCAAGCCGTGAGCCGGCTGCAGAAGCGCGGCTGGGTCGAGCGGACCCCGGACCCCACCGACGGCCGCTACACCCTCGGCACCCTCACCGACGACGGCTTGGCCAAGGTCGTCGCCACGGCGCCCGGGCATGTGGAAGCGGTCCGCCGCCACGTGTTCGACCCGCTGACCAAGGCTCAGCAGCGACAACTGCGCGAGATCGCCCAGCGCATGATGCGCACCGTCGAGCCGGACGGTGACTGCGGGACGAAGCTGGCTCCAGCACCGCCCCGCAAGCAGGCGGCACCTCCCTCGTAACTGCTGCCCGCCGGGGCGCGAGGTCGCGCCGCCATCGGCGCGGTCGGCGGCATGGTGATCCACTGCGCTCGATCGGCGCGCCGTCGCCATCATCGGCACGAGAGGTCAACGGCCACCTGGTGTGACCCGGGCCACCCTCGAAGAATGTTGAAACTTCAACATTCTGTCGGCATCATGGTTGTTGAAGGTTCAACAAAACGTCACCGACTCTGGGGGAACGAACGCTATGAACGCCACCGCCCGCACCACCTCTTCGACCACCTCGACCACCGCCGCCGCTGGTGTGGTGTCGTGGAAGTCCACCGCGATCGCGGCCGGTATCGGCGCGGCCGGCGGGCTGGTCATCAACAGCATGATCGCGTGGGCCGGCCGCGCCCTGTTCGACGTGCCGGAGGTGTTCCAGCCTCTGACCCTGCCGGTCTACGGGATGCTCACCGTGATCGGCGCGATCATCGGCGCGATCGGCTGGCACCTGATCGCCACCCGCGTCCGCAACGCCACCCGCTTGCTCGGCTGGCTCGTGCCCACCGTGCTGGTGCTGTCGCTGATCCCCGACGTGCTGCTGCTGGTCGACCGGACCACGCAGCCGGGTATCACCACCGCCGGTGTCATCGCGCTGATGCTCATGCACTTCGGTGTCGCCGCCGCGGCTGTGCCCGCGTACCGCCGCTTCATCCCGACGCAGTCCTGATCCTCGCGCCACAGTCCACCGCCCCGGCGCGTCACCCCACCCGAAGGAGCACCGCCATGACGACCCACCTGTCCCGCGCGGACGTGCCCACCGACGCGCCGGCCCGCTACGCCAAGCAACTCGTCTCCCACCTGGGCCGCAAGGTCGCCTTCGTCACCGACGGGCCGACCTCGACCGCCACCGTCAACGACATGACCCTGGCCATCACCGTCGCCGAGGCCGTCCTGACCCTGACGGTCACCGGGACCGACCCGAGCGCCGTGGCCCGAGGCGAACACGCCCTGGGCAGCCACCTGGAACGCTTCGGTGCCCGCCGCGACCTGAAGGTCACCTGGACCCGCACCACCACCGATGGCGAAGGAGCACGGCGATGACCGCCACCACCGCCCGCGCGGACACCCTGATCCCCGAGGCCCACCCGTTCAAGCAGCACCTGCACCGCGTCACCGCCGCCGACACCGCCCAGCCGCACCCGGCGTGGACACCGGCTGACGGGCCGATGCCCTCGATCTACCTGAGCCACGGCGCCCCGCCGCTGTTCGAGGACACCGCCTGGATGACCCAGCTGCGCGACTGGGCCCGGGCCCTGCCCAAGCCCAAGGCCATCCTGATCGTCAGTGCCCACTGGGAGTCCGCACCGCTGGCCCTGTCGGCCAGCCGGCCGGCCGAGCTGGTCTACGACTTCGGCGGCTTCAGCCCGGTCTACTTCCGGATGCGCTACGACACCCCCGACGGCCATGACCTCGCCCGGCAGGTCGCCGCGCTGCTGCCGCAGAAGGTGCACCAGCACACCAGCCGCGGTCTGGACCACGGCGCCTGGGTGCCGCTGAAGGTCATGTACCCGGCCGCCGACATCCCCGTGCTGCAGCTGAGCATCCCGACCCACGACGCCGGTGACCTCATGGGCATCGGTCAACGCCTGAAGAACCTGCGCGAGCAGGGTGTGCTGGTCATCGGATCCGGCTACATGACCCACGGCCTGCCCTACATCACCCGCGACATGTGGGAACACAACGCCGTACCCGGCTGGTCGTCGGACTTCGACACCTGGGCCGCCGACGCCCTCGCCCGCGGCGACGTCGACGAACTCGCAGCCTTCCGCGACCGCGCCCCCGGCCTGGCCTACGCCCACC
>DATMJT010000391.1:0-7763 GCA_035553735.1 Pilimelia sp. | reverse complement strand
GAGATAACGGTGCGCAGCGTCCGGATGACGCCCGGATGGCGCGCCGGCCGCCCCCCGGTGCGCTGCCGCCGGCCGGGTTGTCGGCCGGCGGGCATAGACTCGCCAAGCGATGCATGCCTTGTTCGAGCCGCCGCCGGTCGGGCCGCCCTCGCCGCCCGGCCCGCCGCACGCCGGTGCGCCGCTGTCCGTCGACCCGCCGCACGCCGGTGCACCGCGGCCCGCCGACCCCGGGGTCGACGCGCCGGCCCCCACCGGTGCGCCGCCGGCCGCCCGCGGTGCGCAGCCGCCCGGGGGCGGTGCGCAGCCGGGCGCCCCCGGCGCGGAGCGGCCCGCCAGGGCCGGCGTCCAGCCGCGGCCCCGGCCCGGCCGCCCCGGGCCGGCGGAGCCGGACCGGCTGCTGGCCGGGCTCAACGGCCCGCAGGCCGAGGCGGTCACCCACCACGGCGCGCCGCTGCTGATCGTGGCCGGGGCCGGGTCGGGCAAGACCCGGGTGCTCACCAACCGCATCGCCTACCTGCTCGCCGCGCGCAGCGTGCACCCCGGCGAGATCCTGGCCATCACCTTCACCAACAAGGCCGCCGGCGAGATGAAGGACCGGGTCGCCGCGCTGGTCGGCAACCGGGCCCGGCTGATGTGGGTGTCCACGTTCCACTCCGCCTGCGTGCGCATCCTGCGCGCCGAGCACGAGCACGCCGGGCTCAAGTCCACCTTCTCGATCTACGACGCCGACGACTCCCGGCGGCTGATGCAGCTCGTGGCCCGCGAGCTGGACCTGGACCCGAAGCGCTACCCGGCCCGGGGGCTGGCCGCGCAGGTCTCCAACCTCAAGAACGAGCTGGTGGACCCCGAGGAGTTCGCCGGACGGGCCAAGGGCCCCAACGAGCGGGCCCTGGCCGAGGCGTACGCGCTCTACCAGCGGCGGCTACGCGAGGCGCACGCGCTGGACTTCGACGACCTCATCATGACCACGGTGCACCTGCTCCAGTCGCACCCGCTGGTCGCGGAGGCGTACCGGCGGCGGTTCCGGCACGTGCTCGTGGACGAGTACCAGGACACCAACCACGCGCAGTACGTGCTGATCCGCGAGCTGGTCGGGCCCGGGACGCCCGAGCTGCCGCCGGCCGAGCTGTGCGTGGTGGGCGACGCCGACCAGTCGATCTACGCCTTCCGGGGCGCCACGATCCGCAACATCCTGGAGTTCGAACGCGACTACCCCGACGCCCGGACCATCCTGCTGGAGCAGAACTACCGCTCCACGCAGACGATCCTCAACGCGGCCAACGCGGTCATCGACCGCAACACCTCCCGCAAGCCCAAGCGGCTGTGGAGCGACGCCGGCGCCGGTGCGCGGATCGTCGGCTACGTGGCCGACACCGAGCACGCCGAGGCCGACTGGGTGGCCCGGGAGATCGACCGGCTCTGTGACGCCGGCGACGCCCGCCCCGGCGACGTGGCGGTCTTCTACCGGACCAACGCGCAGTCGCGGGTGTTCGAGGAGGTGTTCATCCGGTTCGGACTGCCGTACAAGGTGGTCGGCGGGGTGCGCTTCTACGAGCGCAAGGAGGTCCGCGACGCGCTGGCGTACCTGCGGGCGGTGGCCAATGAGGACGATACGGTGAGCGTCCGGCGGGTGCTCAACACCCCGCGCCGCGGCATCGGCGACCGCGCCGAGGCGTGCGTGGAGGCGCTGGCGGCCCGCGAACGCGTCTCGTTCGGCGCCGCGCTGCGCCGGGCCGCCGACGCGCCGGGCATCTCCACCCGGGCGGCCAACGCCATCGCCGACTTCGTGGCGCTGCTGGACGAGGCTCGGCAGCTGGCGGCCACCGCGCCCCCGGAGGAGGTGCTGGAGGCGGTGCTGCGCCGGTCGGGTTACCTGGCCGAGTTGGAGGACAGCCTGGATCCGCAGGACGCCGGCCGGGTGGAGAACCTCCAGGAGCTGGTCAGCGTGGCCCGCGAGTACACGGAGCGGGCGGAGGCGCTGGCCGCGGCGGTGGCGGAGCCGCCGGCCGGCGGGCCGGACGGTGCCGGGCCTGCCGGTGCCGTGCCCGGCGGTGTTGCGTCCGACGGTGCTGCGTCCGTCGGTGCCCCGGCGGGCGGTGCCCCGGCGGGCGCGGACCCTCCGGCGGCGACGCTGGCCGGCTTCCTGGAGCAGGTCGCGCTGGTGGCCGACGCCGACGAGCTACCCGCCGACGACCCGGACCACCAGGGCGTGGTCACGCTGATGACGCTGCACACCGCCAAGGGGCTGGAGTTCCCGGTGGTGTTCCTGACCGGGCTGGAGGAGGGCGTCTTCCCGCATCTGCGCTCGCTGGGCGACAACCGGGAGCTGGAAGAGGAGCGCCGCCTGGCGTACGTGGGCATCACCCGCGCGCGGCAGCGGCTCTACCTGTCCCGGTCGGTGACCCGGGCGGCGTGGGGGCAGCCCCAGTACAACCCGGCCTCGCGGTTTCTCGACGAGCTGCCCGGGGAGCTCGTGCACTGGGAGCGCACCGAGGCGTCGTACACCTCGTGGTCGGGCAGCGGCGGCGGGGTCGGCGGGCGCGGTGGCGGGGACCGCACGCCCTACCCCCGGTCGGGCTTCACCGGTGGCACGCCGAGGGCCGCCCGGCTGGCGGAGCGGCTGGGGGTGAACGGGGCGCTGCTGGCCACGGCGAGCGACCTGCCGTCGGTGCCGAGCCTGGACCCGGGTGACCGGGTGAACCACCAGCGCTACGGACTGGGCCGGGTGCTGGCGGTGGAGGGGCAGGGGCCCCGCGCCCGGGCACAGATCGACTTCGGCGACCAGGTGGTCTGGTTGGTGGTGCGGCACGCCCCGCTGGAGAAGCTCGGCTGAGGGACGGCGCGTCCGGCGTACGGGGCGCCGGGGCGTCGGCCGATCCGCGTCCGCCCGGGTGAATCGCGCGGGCGGCGACAACCCGGCAGCGGCGGTGCGGCGTCTCTTCTACGTGAGGGGGACGCGGTCAGGAGGCGGGAACGACGCCGCCGTAGATGGCTTCGACCTCGAGCTTGAGGTCCACCCCTTGCGTCCGCAGCCACGGGATCGGGTCCTTCGGCTGGCCGTCGACGTGCACCTCGAGGTGCAGGTGGGCGCCGTAGGAGTACCCGGTGTTGCCGATCTCGCCGATGATGTCGCCGGCCTGGACCTGCTGGCCCTCGCGCACGCGCAGCCGGGACGAGTGGCCGTAGACGGTCTCCACGCCGTTGCCGTGGTCGATGATGACGGCGTTGCCGTAGCCGCCGTACCACCGGGCGAGCTTGACGGTGCCGGCGTGCATGGCCCGGTACGGAGTGCCCTCCGGCGCGGCGAGGTCGACCCCGGCGTGCAGCTTGCCCCAGCGCATGCCGTACGGGGAGGTGAACCGGTAGCCCTTGAGCGGCAGCAGCCAGACGTCCGGGGCGTCCTGGTTCATCGAGGTGGCCAGGCGGCTGCGCTCGCTGTCCCGGGAGGAGCGCTCGACGCTCTTGCTGCGGTCGGCGAGCTGCTCGGCGGAGACGCTCGCCCCCGTCAGGTCCGGCAGCGCGGAGGGGTTGGGGGCCTTGGCGTCCGGCAGGGCACCGCCGGCGCCCAGGGCGACCACGCCCGCGCCGAGGAAGGCGCTGGTGACGACGGCCGCGTACCGACCGCGTGGTGGTGTCGGCACGCGGCGACGACCACGATATCGGTCGGGCTCAGACGACAGGCGCTGACGCACGCACGATCCTCCGATAATCGGCGATCAGGACGGCCGGTGAGCCGGTGGAACCGGGGGTAGTTCGCTCGCCGGGCCGGTCGACATATGGATGTTGCTCATATGACAACCGTGGGACACCGTAGCCAACCCCTACGTCCCGTCACAAGCACCCGCGTCCAACTCCTCGCGCCGCTGTGCGACTGTCCGTTGTGGATTGCCCAATTACGTCACCTTTTGGGGGGTGGATCGTTAGTGGCCCTCCGTAGTCCTGACCAGGACTGATCGTGTTTTGTTCGTTCGTATGACATGGGACACCCCTAAGGGTCGGACGTGGCGCCGGTCACGGCGGGCGATTTCCGCCCTCGGTTACCGGGGGTGCCGCGCGGGGGTTACCGTTCGTTCAGGACCGGCCCATTCGCCGGTCCGGCGGGGCTCGGCCAGCGGGCGGTGTGCCGCCCGGCGCCGTCCCGGCAGCAGCCCGGCACCGCCCGGCACACCAGAAGGGGTACCGCCGCAGATGAGCTCTCGGATTCGGGTTGTCGTCGCCAAGCCGGGCCTGGACGGGCACGACCGCGGCGCGAAGGTCGTGGCCCGGGCGCTGCGGGACGCCGGCATGGAGGTCATCTACACCGGCCTGCACCAGACGCCGGAGCAGATCGTGGCCACGGCGATCCAGGAGGACGCCGACGCGATCGGGCTGTCCGTGCTCTCCGGCGCCCACATGACGCTCTTCCGTCGGCTCCTGGAGCTGCTCGCCGAACGGGGGGCCACCGACATCGTGGTCTTCGGCGGCGGCATCATCCCGGACGCCGACCTGCCGGAGCTGGAGAAGCTGGGCGTCGCCAAGATCTTCACGCCCGGGGCGACGACCCAGTCGATCGTGGAGTGGGTCCGGGGCAACGTTCCGGCCGCGGTCTGACACGACGCCGCGCTGCCGCCGCCGCGCCCGCGGACGGAACCGGAAACGGGAATAGGGAGAGGCCGGACGCACCCCTCACACGTCCGGCCTCTCTATGCACGACGCCCCGCCGCCACCCCTCGACCGACAGGGCATCGGCCGCCTGCTCGCCGGGCGTTTCGTCTCGCGCTCCGACATCCTTCTCAACGACGGCCCCTGGGCGAGGTGACGCGGCAATTTCGGAAAGTTTGCCCGGTTCTGGCGGGCGGCCCTGTTCGTCGCGCGGGGCACCGAGCCGGGCTCCGCGCGGGCGTGGCGCCGGCACCGTACGCACGGGCGCGCCGCCGCGGCCGGTCGGGTCTCCCCGGCGCCCCCGGCTGGTCTCGCGGCGGGGTGCCCTCGCTAGGCTGCGGCCGTAGGCTCGGGCGGTGCCCGGGCGCCATCTCAGGCTGGCGGCGGCCGTGGTGCGCCGCGACTAAAGGACGGGACGCGCAACGGTGGACCTGTACGAGTACCAGGGGCGCGAGCTGTTCGCCCGGCACGGGCTGCCCGTGCTGGACGGCGGTGTCGCCGAGACCCCGGAGGAGGCCCGGGCGCTCGCCGAGCGGCTCGGTGGACGCGTGGTCGTCAAGGCCCAGGTGAAGGTGGGGGGCCGGGGCAAGGCGGGCGGCGTGAAGCTGGCCGACGACCCGCAGGAGGCCGAGGCCCATGCCCGGGCCATCCTGGGCATGGACATCAAGGGCCACACGGTGCACAAGGTGATGATCACCGTAACGGCCGACATCGCCGAGGAGTACTACCTGTCGTACCTGCTGGACCGGGCGAACCGCACCTTCCTCTGCATCGCCAGCGTCGCCGGCGGCATGGACATCGAGCAGGTCGCGGCGGAGACGCCCGAGAAGGTCGCCAAGATTGCGATCGACCCGGCGGTCGGCGTGGACGAGGCCAAGGCCCGCGAGATCGTCGCGGGCGGCGCGTTCCCCGCCGAGGTGGCCGACCAGGTCGCCGACATCGCGGGTCGGCTGTGGCGCGCCTTCGTCGCGGAGGACGCGACCCTGGTCGAGGTGAACCCGCTGGCCCGGACGGCGAGCGGCGAGGTGCTCTGCCTGGACGCCAAGGTGACCCTGGACGGCAACGCCGACTTCCGGCACCCGGAGCACGAGGCCCTGGTCGACCAGGCGGCCGTCGACCCGCTGGAGCAGCGGGCCAAGGAGAAGGACCTCAACTACGTCAAGCTCGACGGCGAGGTCGGCATCATCGGCAACGGCGCGGGCCTGGTGATGTCCACGCTCGACGTGGTCGCCTACGCCGGTGAGCAGTTCGGCGGGATCCGGCCGGCGAACTTCCTGGACATCGGGGGCGGCGCCAGCGCGGCGGTGATGGCCAACGGGCTGGAGATCGTGCTGTCCGACCCGTCGGTGAAGTCGGTTTTCGTGAACGTCTTCGGCGGCATCACCGCCTGCGACGAGGTGGCCAACGGCATCGTGCAGGCGCTGGCCCTGCTGCACGAGCGGGGCGAGGACGTGGCCAAGCCGCTGGTGGTCCGACTGGACGGCAACAACGCCGAGGCGGGCCGGGCGATCCTGGACGCCGCGGGCAATCCCCACGTCGAACGGGTCGACACGATGGACGGGGCGGCCCGCCGGGCCGCCCAGCTCGCCGCGACGGGAGGCTGAGACTCATGGCGATCTGGCTCACGAAGAACTCCCGGGTCATCGTCCAGGGCATGACGGGTGCGGAGGGCTCCAAGCACACCCGCCGGATGCTCGCGGCCGGCACCACGGTCGTCGGCGGGGTCAACCCCCGCAAGGCGGGCACCGACGTGGACTTCGACGGGCACCGGGTGCCGGTCTTCGGCTCCGTCGCCGACGCGCGGGCCGCCACCGGCGCCGACGCGACGGTCGTCTTCGTGCCGCCGGCGCACGCCAAGGGCGCCGTCATCGAGGCGATCGACGCCGGCATCGACCTGGCCGTGGTGATCACCGAGGGCATCCCGGTGCACGACACGGCGGCGTTCTGGGCGCACAACGTGGCCCGTGGCGCCAAGACCCGCATCATCGGCCCGAACTGCCCCGGCATCGCGTCGCCGGGCGCCTCCAACGCCGGCATCATCCCCGCCGACATCACCGGGCCGGGCCGCATCGGCCTGGTCAGCAAGTCCGGCACGCTGACCTACCAGCTCATGTACGAGCTGCGCGACATCGGCTTCTCCACGGCGGTCGGGATCGGCGGCGACCCCGTCATCGGCACCACGCACATCGACGCGCTGGGCGCCTTCCAGGACGACCCGGACACCGACGCCATCGTGATGATCGGCGAGATCGGCGGCGACGCCGAGGAGCGCGCCGCCGAGTTCATCAAGGCCAACGTGACCAAGCCGGTCGTCGGCTACATCGCCGGATTCACCGCACCGCCGGGCAAGACCATGGGCCACGCGGGGGCGATCATCTCCGGTTCGTCGGGCACGGCCGCCGCCAAGCAGGCGGCGCTGGAGGCCGCCGGCGTACGGGTGGGCAAGACGCCGAGCGAGACGGCCCGGCTGATGCGCGAGATCATGAGCTGAGCGGTGCCCGCGGCCGGTGCGCCGCGGACGTCGCCGCCGAGGGCGGACCGGCACCGCGCCGGTCCGCCCTCGGCCGTCCGGACACCGAGCGCCGGGACGCGGCACGGCCGACCGGGGATCAGGGGTGTCGATCGGTGACGACGGCGCATCTTCTGGAAAAGTAGTCCGCGATGGCAGCCACCCCTGACGACCCGGTCGCCGGCGTCGGGCGCTCTCGGGACCCCGAGAGCGCCCTCAGCGCGGCCGAGGCTGCCCACCTGGCGGCCCGGGACACCGCCCCGCTGGCCGTACCGCCCGAGGACCTCGCCCACCGGGAGACGGTGCGGCTGCCGCGGCAGCGGGCCGCGGACCCGGCGGCTCCGCGTCGCCGGCGGGCCCCCCTGGCGCTGTCCGCGGCGGTCGCCGCCGCCTGGGCCGCAGCCGTGTCCTACGTCCCGGTCGCGGCGGCGCTCAGCCTGGCGCAGCTCGCGGCCGACGGCGGGTCGGTCTCGGGCGCCGCCCGACTCGCACTCGCCGGCTGGCTGCTGGCGCACGGCGTGCCGCTGGACACCCCGGCCGGGCCGGTCGGCCTGGCCCCGCTGGGCCTGACCGCCTTCGCCGCCTGGCGGCTCATCCGGGCGGGGGTACACAC
>DATMJT010000390.1:0-6675 GCA_035553735.1 Pilimelia sp. | reverse complement strand
GGTCGGGGCCGGCGTGGTCGGGGCCACGGTCACCGTCGGGGTCGGGGTCGGGCAGATCGCCGTCAGCACCACCGTGGCGCTGGCCCAGTCGTACACGTCTTCGCGCTTGTCGTAGTCCCACTTCAGCTTGACCGACAGCTTGGCCACGTCGTTGCCGGCGGGCACGAACTGCGTCCCGGTCAGCGACCCGTCCTTGTTCAGGGGCACCCACGCGCCGACGGTGATGTTCGTGACGGTGGTGGGGGCCGGCGTCAGCACGACCTGCTTGATCTTGGCCTTGAGGTTGTTCTGGCTGTTCGTGACCTTCCAGGTCACCTTGTAGCCGCCGTCGACGCAGACCGCGGTGCCGGACACGGTGCCGTGGTGGGCCTGGGCGGGGGATGCCACGGCAAGCGCCGCGGCCGTCGTCACCAGCGCGGCACCGGCCAGCGCGGCGGTACGACGGAAAGCACGAGAGAGGTTCACGCCTACTCCTGACACAGAGGGGGATCAGGGCACGGCGCGGGGCGGCGAGGGTCACCGCGCGCGGGCGCAGCCAGTGCTCAGGGGCGCCGGCGCGGTGACCTCTTGTACGACGCCTCCCCACGTCGTACGCCGGCGTCGTTACGGTGCCGGCACAGCGCTCGACCTTAGCCGCTGATTAACTCGCTGGGAAGACCCTGAACGCCCTTATCCAGCAAGGTTGGCCGGTTCCTGACATCCCTTCTCACGCACGGTGTGGTGCACAGTGCACTCTGCTAATGGGCCTGGTCGGCGTCGGTTCGGTGAGGGGTCGCACACCGTCCGCTGTCCGCACCGGACGGTGGCCGTAGCCGGTCGTTCCGGACATCCCGGTCGGCTGCCGATGGCGGGTCGAGGGAGGGGCGACCACCCGATCGGGCGTCGGGAGTCGGCCGTCCGCGCGGGCAGGTCGAACCGCGCGGCGGCACGCGCGGCGCGGCCCGGCGGTCGCGTACCGTGAGGGACCGTGAGCAGGATCGTCGCCGGCACCCTCGGCGGGCGCCGGCTGGCGGTGCCGGCCGGCAGCGGCACCCGGCCCACCTCCGACCGCGTCCGGGAGGCGCTGTTCAGCACCCTCGACTCGCTGACCGACCTGCGCGGCGCGCGCTTCCTGGACCTCTACGCCGGCTCCGGTGCGGTCGGCCTGGAGGCGCTGTCCCGGGGGGCGGCCGAGGTGCTGCTGGTGGAGGGCGACCCCAGGGCCGCCCGGGTGCTGCGCGGCAACCTCGCCGCGCTCGCCGCCGAGCCGGCCGCGCGCCTGGTCGCCGGCAAGGTGGCCACGGTGCTCGCCGCCGGGCCGCCGGGCCCCGGGTACGACATCGTGTTCGCCGACCCGCCGTACGCGGCGCCCGACGCCGAGATCTCGGCGGTGCTGCGGGCCCTCGCCGACGGCGGTTGGCTGGCCGACGAGGCCGTGGTGGTGCTCGAACGGGCCACCCGGTCGGGCGAACCGGGCTGGGTGCCGAGCATCACGGCGGTGCGCAGCCGCCGGTACGGCGAGACCACCCTTTGGTACGGTCGGCGATCATGAGGCGTGCGGTGTGCCCCGGCTCCTTCGACCCGGTCACCAACGGACACCTGGACATCGTCGGACGGGCCAGCCGGCTCTTCGACGAGGTGGTCGTCGGGGTGCTCATCAACCGGTCCAAGTCGGGCCTGTTCAGCGTCCCGGAGCGCATCGAGATGCTCCGCGGGGTGACCGCCGAGTACGGCAACGTCCGGGTGGAGTCGTTCCAGGGCCTGCTGGTCGACTTCTGCCGGGCCCAGGGCGCGCCCGTGGTCGTCAAGGGCCTGCGGGCGGTCAGCGACTTCGACTACGAGCTGCAGATGGCGCAGATGAACATCGGGCTGGCCGGCGTGGAGACGCTGTTCATGCCGACCAACCCGCTCTACTCCTTCCTGTCCTCCAGCCTGGTGAAGGAGGTGGCCAAGTGGGGCGGCGACGTGTCGGCGCACGTTCCGGACCTGGTCGGCCGCCGGCTCGCCGAACGGCTGCGGGCCGCGACGGGCTGAGCGCCGCTGCCGCGACCGGGCGCGATACCACCCGGCGCCACCGGCGTCGCCGCATGGCCCGGTACCGCCAGGTGCTTCTGGCCGGGTGCCACCCGCACCCCGGGCGCCGCACCCGCACCCCGGGCGCCGTACCGCCGCGACCGGTCGGCGCACCGCCGCGGCCGCCGCCCGACGTGCCGACGCGCCGGCCGGCTGCGGGTCGGTCCCCGGCCCGGTCGTGGGCCGCATCATGGTGGGAGGCAGGAACCGGGCCGAGCCCTCATCATGGAGGTCGGCCCGACGAGACAACGGAGTGAGGCGCCGGTGGACCCGCTCGATCGCATCGACGAGATCATCGCCATGGTCGAGACCGCCCGCTCGGTCCCCATGTCCCGGACCAACTGCATGGTGGACCGCGCCGAGATGATCGCCATGCTGGAGGACCTGCGCGCCGAGCTGCCCGCCGACCTGCGCCGCGCCGTGGCGTTGCTGGAGGAGCGAGACAAGATCATCGATGCCGGCCGGCGCGAGGCAGAGCGGATCATCAGCGAGGGCGAGGCGGAGCACGCCCGACTGGTGTCGGTCAACGAGATCACGGTGTCCGCGGAGCACGAGGGGGCCCGGCTGATCGCCGAGGCGCGGGCCGAGGCCCAGCGGCTGCGCGAGGAGGTCGACGACTACGTCGACACGGCGCTGGCCAACTTCGAGCAGTTCCTCACCCGCGCGCTGGCCTCGATCGAGCGTGGCCGGGACAAGATGCACGCGCTGCGTGAGATCGGCACCTTCGCGCAGGAGGACGGCGAGCGGCCGCTGCCGTTCTGACCCCGCGGCGGCTCGGGTCGGCCGCACCCGGCACCCCCGGCGGCTCGGGTCGGCCGCACCCCGCACCCCGGCCGCACCCCGGCGCCCGGCGGAGCGACCCGGCGCCGGGGTGCGGGTGGCGCGGGGGCGCGGCGGCGCGGCGACCCCTGGCAACGAGGTCGGTTCGACGGGCGCTGACCTGCTCCGGTAACCTGGTACGTCGGCCTACGCCGGCCGGAGTCTGACGATGCCTGATCACCCGCCGAAGCACCTCGATCCCAGGTCCCCGCTGGTTCTCGACACCCGAGAACTGCCGCGCCGACCTGGGGCGATGCGTGCCCTGCGGCGGGTGGTGCCGGCGCCCGAGGACCTCGGCCTGGAGCTGGTCGGAGTGCCCGAGGGCACCGACCTGAGCCTCGACCTGCGGCTGGAGTCGGTCTCCGAGGGGGTGCTGGTCTCCGGTGCGGTGACCGGCACCGTCCGCGGCGAGTGCGGGCGCTGCCTGCGCCCCATCACCGGGGCGTTGGCGGTCACCGTCCAGGAGCTGTTCGCCTACGAGCACAGCACCACGGACGCCACGACCGACAGCGACGAGATCGGCCGGCTCCAGGGCGACCTGATCGACCTGCAGCCGGCGCTGCGGGACGCGGTGGTGCTGGCGCTGCCGACCAACCCGCTGTGCCGGCAGGACTGCCCCGGCCTGTGCCCCGAGTGCGGGGGACACCGGGACGAGCTGCCGGCCGACCACCGCCACGACCAGGTCGACCCGCGCTGGGCCGCACTGAGCAAACTGACCGCAACCGAGGAGTAAGAGCCGTGGCCGTTCCGAAGCGGAAGATGTCGCGCAGCAACACCCGGTCTCGCCGGGCGCAGTGGAAGGCCACTGCCGTCACGACCGTCGCCTGCCCGCAGTGCAAGTCGGCGAAGCTGCCGCACGCGGCGTGCACGGTCTGCGGCACGTACAACGGCCGTCAGATCATCGAGGTCTGACCTGGCCGCAGTGACGCGCCCGACCACCGGTCGGCCGGCGCGCACGCAGCGGCGAGGAGCCGATGCCGGGCATCTCCGCCACCGCGGGGTGCCCGGCCTCGCGCGGATCGCCGTCGACCTCCTCGGCGGGGACGACGCCCCCGCCGTCGTGGTTGACGGCGCTCTGCGGGCCTGCGGCGCCGACCCGGACCTGCGCCTGCTGCTCGTCGGCCCGCCGGACGCGGCCGACGAGGTCCGGCGTGCCCTCTCGCCGGCCGACCGGCTCCGGATCGCGGTGCGCGCGGTCGACGGCGTGGTCGGCATGGCGGACGCCCCGACCCGGGCCATCCGGCCCGACACCACCGTGCACGCGGCCGCCGCCGCGGTGGCCGAGGGCGCCGCCGATGCCGTCGTGTCCGCCGGCGCCACGGGGGCGACGGTGACCGCGGTCGTGCTCGGGCTGGGCCGACTGCCCGACATCCGCCGGCCCGCGCTCGCCGCCAGCCTGCCCGCCGTGGCCGGGCCGGTGGTGCTGGTCGACGTCGGCGGCTCGGTGGAGGCCAGTGCCGGCACCCTGGTGCGGCACGCGGCGCTGGGGGCCGCCTACGCCCGGGTGGCGCACGGCGTCGCCGAGCCCCGGGTGGGCCTGTTGTCCATCGGCGCGGAGGCCGGCAAGGGCGACCGGGCCCGGCGGCTCGCCGAACCCGCCCTGGCCGCCGCCCGCCTGCCCGCCGGTGCCCGCTTCGTCGGGCTTGTCGAGGGGCACGAGGTGTCCCTCGGCGGCCGCGCCGACGTGGTGGTCACCGACGGGTTCACGGGCAACGTCCTGCTCAAGGGCATCGAGGGGGCGTACGCGATGGCTGGCGGCAGCAGCGTCGCGCCCCGCGCGGCCGCGTTGCTGGGCGTGCCCGGGGTTGCCGTGGTGTGCCACGGGGCCGCGTCCGCCGCCGACGTCGCCTCCGGGATCGGCCTGGCGGCCCTGCTGCATCGCGGCGGGGCGGTCGCCGACCTCGCCGATCTGCTGTCCCTACCCCGCGGAGGTACCCGGCGTGACTGAGGTGATCGCGTGACCGGTCGCAAGCGCCCCCCGATGGCCCACCTGGAGGCGGCGTTCGGGGTGGCGCTGGACCCGGCGCTGCTGGAGCGTGCGCTCACGCACCGCTCGTACGCCTACGAGAACGGCGGCCTGCCCACCAACGAGCGGCTGGAGTTCCTCGGTGACTCCGTGCTCGGGGTGGTGATCACCACGGCGCTGTTCCACAACCACCCGGACCTGGCCGAAGGGCAGCTGGCCAAGCTGCGGGCGAGCGTGGTGAACATGCGGGCACTGGCAGACGTGGCCCGCGGCCTGGGCCCGCACGGGCTGGGTCCCTACCTGCTGCTCGGCAAGGGCGAGGAGACCACCGGGGGGCGGGACAAGGCCAGCATCCTGGCCGACACGCTGGAGGCCCTGCTCGGCGCGATCTACCTGCAGTACGGGCTGGAGACCGCGGCGCAGGTGATCCACCGGCTGTTCGACCGGGTGATGGCCGACTCGGCGCGCCGTGGCGCGGCGCTGGACTGGAAGACCAGTCTGCAGGAGCTGACCGCCACCCTCTCGCTGGGTGTGCCCGAGTACCGGATCAGCGAGGCTGGCCCCGACCACGCGAAGACCTTCACGGCCTGGGTGGTCGTCGCCGGAGAGCCGTTCGGGGGGGCGGACGGCCGCAGCAAGAAGGAGGCGGAGCAGCGGGCGGCGGAGGCCGCGTGGCGCGAGCTGACGAGGCGGTCCACGAGGCTGACCGAGCCGGCGGTGGACGGCGCCTCGGCGGCGGACGGCGGCGCGGAACCCGCCTGTCCGGCGGCGGACGGCGGCGGACCAGTCAGTCCGGCGGACGGGGGTGCGGCCGGGGCAGGGGCGACCCCGGTGGCCGGCGAGACCGCCGGCGCCGGCAGGTAGCCGCCATGCCGGAGCTGCCCGAGGTCGAGACGGTGCGCCGCGGCCTGGCCCGGTGGGTGAGCGGCCGCCGGATCGCCGGCGTCGGCGTGCACCACCCGCGCGCCGTGCGCCGACATCTGCCCGGCCCCGACCACTTCGCCGCCGTGCTCACCGGGCGCACCGTCGGGGCGGTGTCCCGACGCGGCAAGTACCTGTGGCTGGCCCTGGACGACGTCGACGCGCTCATCGGGCACCTGGGCATGTCCGGCCAGCTGCTGGTGCGGCCGCCCGACGCCCCGGACGAGACCCACCTGCGGGTCCGGGTCCGGTTCGCCGACGACGGGCCCGAGCTGCGCTTCGTGGACCAGCGCACGTTCGGCGGCCTGTGCGTCTCCGCCGGCGGCGCGGCGCTGCCGGCCGAGATCGCGCACATCGCGCCGGACCCGATGGACCCGGGCTTCTCCGAGGACCGGTTCGTGGCGGCGCTGCGGCGGCGTCGTACCGAGGTCAAGCGGGCGCTGCTGGACCAGAGCCTGGTGTCGGGGATCGGCAACATCTACGCCGACGAGGCGTTGTGGCGGGCGGGCCTGCACGGCGTGCGGCCCACCGACGCGCTGTCCGGCCCGGCGGTCCGCCGGCTGCTCGGGCACGTCCGGGACGTGCTGGCGGAGGCGATCGCCGCGGGCGGCACGAGCTTCGACGCCCTGTACGTCGACGTCAACGGGCGTAGCGGCTACTTCGAGCGGTCGCTGAACGTGTACGGCCGCCTGGGTCGGCCGTGCCGCCGGTGCGGGGCGCCGATCCGGCGGGAGGCGTTCATGAACCGCTCGTCCTACTCCTGCCCGCGCTGCCAGCCACGCCCGCGGGCGGTCCGGCAACCGGCGGCCGGCTGAGCGTGTGCGCCGCCGGCCTCGGCCGTGGCGGCCCGGGCAGCCGGGGAGGTCGGGTGGCGGCGTGGGCGGCCGGGTGGCGGCCCGGGCCGCCACGGCCGAGGC
>DATMJT010000389.1:0-20808 GCA_035553735.1 Pilimelia sp. | reverse complement strand
GGGGTGGGTTGGGCCGGCGACGACCGTACCGGCGCCCGCGCCACCGTGGTCGCGTGCAGCGGGCCCTCGCCGCTGAGCGGCGGCCCCGCCGACATCGTGCTCGTCGCCGAGGAGCCCGGCGTGGGGCTGGGCACCCGGTTCGCCGGCATCGCCGGCCCCGACCCGGGCCCGTTCCTGGCCGACGTGCTCACCGACGCCGCGCACGCCAAGGTCAAGGCCGGTCGCCATCCGACTCCACTGTGGTCGATGAAGTCGCCGGCGGACCGCAGCGCGTACGCGGGCGAGGCCCGCGGCATCTGGCTGTACGCGGTCGCCTGGCCGGCGAGCGCGGGGTACCTCCTGGCGGAGGACGTCGTGCTGCACGACCTGACCGAGTGGGTGCCGGCCGAGCTGGTCTACGGCGCCCCGTCGCCGTACCTGCACGGCAAGGCCTGATTTCATTCATCGTGTCATTGATTCACCCGACAGCGCCCAACTGATACGCTCAGTGCAGCCGCGGAATTGGTCCCGGCGCCACATGGAGGGGGCTGGCCCGCAATGGTCAAGAAGATCCTCACCTGGGGCGGGATCGCGTTCCTGCTCTTCTTCATCGCGTTCCGGCCGGAGAGCGCCGCGGACGTGTTCAAGTCGTTGGGCAGCACTGTCGCCGACATCGGACAGGGGCTCGGCGACTTCGTTTCCAGCCTCGTGGCCTGAGCCGGCCGCATGGGTGGCGCACCGCCCGGGCCGGCAGACCCGGACGAGCCGCGACCGGCGCCGGAGGCCCGCGACACCGAGCCGATCGCCCGCCGACCCGCGGACGAGGGGCCGGGCTACTCCGAGGACACGGCCTTCTCCGACGGTCCGGCGTACTCCGACGGTCCGTCCTACTCCGACGGCGTCGGCTACGCGGACTCCCCGCCCCCGCCGGCGGACGACGACACCCGGGTGATCGCCACGGCCCAGGTGGGGACGCGCACCTACGTGCGGCCGCAGTTCACGGACGAGGAGCTGGAGGGCCTGGGCGAGAGCACCGCCCCGGTGGCACCGCGGCGCGTGCTGCCGCTGGAGGACGAGCCGAGCGCCCTCGTCGCCCGGTACCTGTTCCCCACGGAGCGTTACCGCGGCGAGTGGAAGCGGCACTTCATCCACCTCACCACCCCGCTGCTGATCGGGGCGGGGGCCACCCTCGTGCTCGGCTACCTCTCGGGCTTTCTGGCCAAGCAGCAGGTCAGCGGGCTGACCACGGTCGTGGTCATCATCTGGCTCGGCGTCATGGGCTGGGTCGCCTGGCAGGTCGGCGACTGGTACTTCGACCGCTTCATCCTGACCAACAAGCGGGTCATGGTGGTCAACGGGATCATCACCCGGAAGGTGGCCATGATGCCGCTGCTCCGGGTGACCGACATGAAGTACACCCAGTCCCCGCTGGGCCGGATGCTCAACTACGGCACCTTCGTGCTGGAGTCCGCCGGCCAGGACCAGGCGCTGCGCGAGGTCAAGCACCTGCCCAACCCGAACGAGCTGTACCTGCGGGTGGTCGAGGAGATGTACGAGCCGCAGGCGGTGGAGGCGCGGCTGAGCAAGAGCCGCGAGGACTCCTCCGAGGACGGCTCCTGAGCGCACCGGCGCAACTGCGCCGCCGACGGCGCGGCCTCCCGACGGCGGAGCCCCTGGCGGGCGGCGCCGGGCTGTGACAGCCTGTCCCTGCGCGGCCGACACGACCGCGGGCGGCGGCAGCATGGGGAGGCACGCCGGTGACGTCCCGTTCCACCGTGGAGGAAGAGTTCCGGCAGTTCGTCGCGGCGCGCTCGCCGGCGCTGCTGCGCACCGCGTACCTGCTGGCGGGCGACTGGGCGACGGCCGAGGACCTGCTGCAGACGGCCCTGACCAAGACCTATCTCGCCTGGAAGCGCCTCGGCGCCATCGAGGCGGTGGAGCCGTACACCCGGCGGGTGCTGGTGAACACCGCCACCAGCTGGTGGCGGCGGCGGTGGCACGGCGAGCGACCGACCGAGGTGCTCCCCGAGCGGGCGGCCCCCGACCGCATGGACGAGGGCCTCGAACGGGACGCCCTGTGGCGGCACGTCAAGGAGCTGCCCGCCCGCCAGCGCGCGGTGTTGGTGCTGCGGTTCTATGAGGATCTTTCGGAGGCGCAGACGGCGGCGATGCTGGGGATCTCGGTCGGCACCGTGAAGAGTCAGACCTCCCGGGCGGTCGGCGCGCTGCGGCAGCGGCTCGCCGCCGAGGGCGTGGAGCCGGCCCTGCGTCGGCTGCCCGGACCGCCGAGGCGTTCGCCGGCTCCGGCGGTCCGGGCGGCCGACCGCCCGGTTGGGCGGTCGGCCGCCGCGCCGCTGCCCGGCCCCCGCGGCGCCGGGCTCGCCGCGGCCCGGTCCGCCCCCGGCGGGGGCGGTGACCGGGGACTGGTCGGTCCCGCGGGGCGCGGCCTCGCCGGTCCGGCGGAGCGGGACGTCGTCGGAGCGTACGGCGGGCCCAGCGCCGGGGCGGGCTGCGCCGCGGGCTCCCCGGCCGGGGCGGCCCGCCGGTCGACCACGCCCGCCCCGCGCGCATCCGGTGGCCCGACAGCCGGAGTCGGCGGCGAGCCCGCCGGGCCGGCGCCGCGGCGCGCGGCGGAGTTCTCCGGCGGCGCGGCGCCCGCAGCACCGGAGCCCGGGCCGCGCCCGGTGCCGCCGCCGGAGGCATCCCGGGCGCCGCTGGCGGGCGGACCCCAGCCGGGCCGGGTGGCGAAGCGGTGACCATGATCGAGGAGGCGCTGCGCGAGCTGTTCGCGGCCGAGACCCGAACGGTCCCGGCGATCCCCGACCCGGCCGACGCGGCGATCCGCCGGGCCGGGGTCGTCGCCCGGCGGCGTCGCCTCGGCGCCGGTGCGGTGGTGGTCCTGCTGCTGTTCGCCGTGGGCGGCCTGGTTGTCCTGCGGCCCGAGGGCGCCCCGGGCGGTCCGGTGGCCGGTCCGCCGACGACCGCCGGCGCGGCCACGGCCCTGATCACCACCGACCCGCCGCAGTCGGGGCAGCTGGCCCAGCGGGTGCCGCCGGGCTGGCCGGCACAGATCCGGCTTTTCGGGCTGGACCTGCTGGCCGGCGCCCACCTGTGGAGCCTGGACGGGCGCCGGCTGGAACTGCCCGACGGCGCCGCCGACCGCGCCTACCGGGTGCCCGCCGGCTGGGTCTACGGGGGGGCCGAGAAGGCGTACCTGCTACGCGCCGACGGCACGTCGGTGCGCCTGGGCGCCGGCGGTGCGTGGTTGGTCAGCCCCGATGGCGCGGAGCTCGCCATGGTCAGCGGCACGGCCCTGCGGCGCGGCCCGTTCGACGCGGCGGGCTGGCGGCCCCGGCGGCCGGTCACCGTGCCGGCCGGGTCGGTGCCGGTGGCGTTCGCCGGCCGGCGGCTGGTGCTGGCCGGCGGGCCAGCCGGGCCGTTCGCCCTGGCCGGCGAGGGCGTGCGGCCGCGGTGGACCGACCACGTCGTCGCGGTGTACGGCCCCGCCGCCGGGTCCGCCGCGCTGGTGGGCGCGGTGCGCCACCCGGCGGGGGCCTGCCTGGCGGTCCTGCGCACCGACGGATCCGGCCTGTCGGTCGGCCCGACCGCGTGCCCGGCCCGGCCGCTGGCCGACCCGGCCGCGGCCCGCCCGGCGCCCGGCGGCGCCTGGCTGGCGGTCCCGGACGACCGCGGCGTCAGGCTGCTGCCGCTGGACCGGGCGCTGGCCGGTCGCGCCGGCGGGGTGTCCTGCCCGGTGTCCGGGGTGCGCGCGGTGAGCTGGGTGGACGAGATGACGCTGGTCGCCGCGGGCGATGCGGCCGTGGTCCGCTGCCACACCGACGGCAGCCGGCAGACCCTTCCGCTGCCGGAGGGGTTCGGCGCCGACTGGCAGTTCGTGCCCAATCTCGCCGGGCTGTGATGCGCGAGCCCCGCATCGACCTGCACACCCACTCGACCGCCAGTGACGGCACCCTGACCCCGGCCGAGCTGGTGCGCGCCGCGGCGGACGCCGGACTGTCGGTGGTCGCGCTGACCGACCACGACACCTGCGCCGGATGGGCGGCCGCGGCCGAGGCGCTGCCGCGCGGGCTCGCGCTGGTGCGCGGGGCGGAGCTGTCCTGCCGCTGGCACGGCGCCGACCCACCGGTGCCGCTGCACCTGCTGGCGTACCTGTTCGACCCGCAGGAGCCGGTGCTCGCCGCGGCGCTGGCCGAGCTGCGCCAGTCCCGGCTGCGGCGGGCCGAGCGGATCGTGGCCCGGCTGCGCGCCGACGGGGTGGACGTCTCCTGGGAGCAGGTCCGCGGCTACGCCGCCGGCGGCACGGTCGGCCGACCGCACGTGGCCCAGGCGCTGATCCGGGTGGGGCTGGTCCGGACCGTGGCCGAGGCGTTCGCGCCGCACTGGCTGGGTGAGCGGTACCGGCTGCCCAAGGAGGACCTGGACGTCTTCCACGCCGTCCGGCTCGTCCGTGGCGCCGGCGGCGTGCCGGTGTTCGCCCACCCCCGGGCCAGCCGGCGCGGCCGGATCGTGCCCGACGCGCTGATCGCGGAGCTCGCCGCGGCGGGCCTGGCCGGGTTGGAGGCCGACCACGAGGACCACGCGCCGGCCGAGCGCGACCACGTCCGGCGGCTGGCCGGCGAGCTGGGCCTGCTGGTCACCGGGGCCTCGGACTTCCACGGTGCGCACAAGAGCGTCCGGTTGGGCGCGCACACCACCCGGCCGGACGCCCTCGAGCGGCTGGTGGCCGCCGCCGGCCCGGCCACGCCCGTGCTGAGGTCGTGACGGCCGGGCCGCGTGTCGGCTCCGGCGGACCCGACCGCCGCCCGGCAAGGTGGACGCCGTGAACGTGAAGCTGTTCGGCGAGGCGTTCGTCACGCTGCTGGTGATCACCGACCCGCCCGGCATGGTGCCGATCTTCCTCGCGCTCACCGGGGCGATGCCCGCGCGCGAGCGGCACCGGGCGGCCTGGCAGGCGGTGGCCCTGGCGCTCGGGGTGATCGTGGCGTTCGCGGTCGCGGGTCAGACCATTCTGGACTACCTGCACATCGACCTGCCGGCCCTGCAGGGCGCCGGCGGGCTGCTGCTGATCCTCGTGGCCCTGGAGCTGCTCACCGGCCGCGCCGACGGCGGCGAGCAGCGGGCGACCTCCAGCGTCGCACTGGTGCCGTTGGGCACTCCGCTGCTGGCCGGGCCGGGCGCGATCGTGGCGACCATGCTGTTCGTGCGGCGGGCCACCGGGCCGGGGGACTACCTGGCCATCGGGGCGGCCATCCTCGCGGTGATGGTCGTGGTGTGGCTGATCCTGCGCTACTGCGGGGTGGTGGTGCGGGTGCTGCGCCCCGGCGGCATCGAGGTGCTCACCCGGATCGCCGGCCTGCTGCTCGCGGCGATCGCGGTGCAGCTCATCGCGGACGCCGCGGCGGCGTTCGTGGCGGCGTACCAGAACGTCGGCCCGAAGTGACAGGATGACCCGGTGCGCAGACCTCCCCCTCGCCACTCCTCCGCCGACCGCTCCGTCGCCGACCACACGGCCGCGGATCCCCGCGTCGGCCAGCCCCGCGCCGCCGGTCGCAGCCCCGGCCGGGCCCCCGCGCCGCGGCGGGCCGCGCCGCGCGCGGAGCAGCTCGGCTTCGACGGCATGCCGGAGCGGCTGTTCGTGTGCACCCCGAGCAAGCTCGGCGCGTACGCCGACTGCCCGCGCCGCTACCGACTGGCCTACGTGGATCGGCCCACGCCGCCGAAGGGCCCGGCCTGGGCGCACAACTCGCTCGGGGCCAGCGTGCACACCGCGTTGCGGCACTGGTTCGACCTGCCCGCGCAGCGCCGCGGGCCCGCCGCGCTGCCGGCGCTGCTCACCGGCGGCTGGGTCCGGGAGGGCTACCGGGACGAGGCCCAGGAGCGGGCGGCGTTCCGGCACGCGCTGGCCTGGCTGGAGGGGTACGTGGCGGGGCTGGACCCGACCGTGGAGCCGATCGGGGTGGAGCGGGTGGTCGCCGCACGCACCGCGGTGCTCGCGTTCAACGGCCGGGCCGACCGGATCGACCTGCGGCCGGGGCCGGACGGTCCCGAGCTGGTCATCGTGGACTACAAGACCGGGCGCTCCGGAGTGGACTCCGACGACGCGCGGGGCTCCCAGGCGCTCGCCCTCTACGCGTACGCGGCCGCCCGGGTGTTCCGCCGGCCCTGTCGCCGGGTGGAGCTGCACCACCTGCCCAGCGGCGCCGTCGTCGGGCATGAGCACACCGACGAGTCCCTGGACCGGCAGGTACGCCGGGCCGAGCAGGCCGCGCAGGACATCCGCGCCGCGGAGCGGGCGGTGGCGGACGGGGCGGACCCGGACGAGGCGTTCCCGGCCACCCCCGGCGCGCTGTGCTCCTGGTGCGACTTCCGGCGTCACTGCCCGGCCGGGGCGCAGGCGCCCGCCCGGGAACCCTGGGCCGGGGTGGAGCGGAGCCTGGCCGAAGCCGGCACGGGCACCGCCGGCGTCGCGCCCCCAGCCCCTGCCCGGACCGACGGTGCGCCCGGACCGGTGACCGGGACGGCCCGGCCCGGTGGCCGTGACGCAGCCGGGTCACGGACCGGCCCAGTGCCCGGCGGCTCAGTGCCCGGCGGCCCAGTGCCCGACGGGGTCAGTGCTCGGCAGCCCGGCGGTGCTGGCACAGCGGGCAGAGCCCCCAGAAGGTGACCTCCGCCTCGTCGACCTCGAAGCCCCGCGCGCCCGAGGGGTCCAGGCACGGCGCCGCCCCGGTGGCGCAGTCCACGTCCGCGATCAGCCCGCAGGCCCGGCACACGACGTGATGGTGGTTGTCCCCGGTCCGGGCCTCGTACCGGGCGGGGCTGCCGGCCGGCTCGATCCGCCGGGCCAGGCCGGCTCGCGCGAGCGCGGCGAGCACGTCGTAGACCGCCTGGGTGGAGACCGAGTGCAGGCGCTCCCGGACCCGGACGGCGATCTCGTCGACCTCCAGGTGGCCGCCTCCGGCCAGGACCTCGAGCACGGCGAGCCGCGGCCTGGTCACCCGCAGGCCACGGGAGCGGAGCCGCTCCTCGCCGGTCACATCTGCAATGACAGCACGCGGTCGGGAGCCGTTCAACAAAAGGACCGTTCGGAGGTGTCCAGTACCACAGACCGCTGGGAAATGATGTCTCCACCGGTGGGATGCGTCCGGGTGCCGGGCGCGGCGGTCCCCGCCGTGCCGGGGCGGTGAGGAGGACGATGGTGTTTGACGAGATCACGGGGATTCCCGCGCACCCGCTCGTGGTCCACGCCGCAGTCGTGTTCGTGCCGCTGCTGTGCCTGGCGGCAGTCGCCTACGGTGCGCTGCCGCGGGTCCGGGGAGCGCTCGGCTGGGTCGCGGCGACGCTCGCGGTGGTCGCGCCGCTGAGCGCCTGGTTCGCCACCCTGTCGGGCGAGGAGCTGGAGCGCCGGCTGGTGGAGCGCAACTACCCGCCCGAGGTGCTGGCGCAGGTGGAGCGGCACGCGGAGCTGGGCACGGTGGCGCTGTACCTGACGCTGCCGCTGGCGCTGGTCACGCTGGCCCTCGTGGGCGTGTGCACGGTCGCCCCGCGGCGGGGCCGCCCCGCCCCCCGCTGGCTGACGGTGCTGCTGACCCTCGCGGCGGCGGGGCTGGCCGCGGCCGCGGCGTACTACACGGTGCGCACCGGCGACACCGGTGCCCGGGCCGTCTGGGGCAACCTCTGATCGTGAGGACGCGGGAGCGGGTCACCCGGCCGGTCTGACTCACCCTGCTGACAGCGTCGACGGTGTGGCCGCGCCGCCGCACTGCAGTCAGAACAGCAGCCGGGAGCAGAGCAGGCAGGAGAGCACCAGGACGACCGCTCCGGCGATCATCCCGACGCCCAGGGTGAGGGTCCGGGCCTCCCGTTCGGCGGCATCCACCGCCACCGGGTCCTGCGCCGGCAGCTGACGGGGCGGCGCCGGCTGCAGGACGGTCGGCGGCCGCCAGTCGCGCGGTGGCGGCACGGTGGGCGGCGGCCCCGGATAGGCCGGCCCCGGCGGTCCGGCGGCGGGCGGCGCGGCAGGCGGGTCGCCTGTGGCGCCGCTGGACCGACCGTCGGACGACGGCTCCGTCCCGGAGGGCTCTGGGCGGCGCCAGTAGTGGGCGTCCTCGGGCGGTCCGTCGGTGGGCCTGCTCACCTCACGCAGGCTACCCAACGTGGCCGGCGGCGGCGCGTGGCCACGGGCTCGGCCCGGCCGGTAACCTCCCGGACGTGGCAGACGTGAACCGCGTGGACGTGGAGCGCTCCGATGCCGAACGCGTCGTCGAGCTGGCCGATGACGATGCCGTCCTGCTGCTGCCGGAGCAGACCCGCGACGACACCGACGGTGGATGGGGCCTCGGCACCACCTTCACCAGCAACGACGACCGGTTGCTCGCCGAGCGTCCACCGCACTGGGACTGACGCCCGTCCGGCGGCGTCCGGCGGCTGGGGCGCGACGGGCCGGGTGCGGCGGCTCGGTCCCGGCGGGCCCGGGTGCGGCGTCTCGGGCTGGCGGGCCGGGTGCGGCGGCTGCGGCCCGGTGACTCGGCCTGGCGGCTCGTGCCGGTGGGCCGGGTGCGGCGGCTGCGGCCCGGTGACTCGGCCCGGCGGCTCGTGCCGGTGGGCCGGGTGCGGAGGTCGCGCCTCGGTGGCGGTCCGGACGTCTGAGGGTCGGCGCCGCCGGGCCCCGGGCGCGCCGGTGTGGAGCTTGGCCCGGAGTGCCGGTGCCCGGCCGGGGCGGGGCGCGCCGGTGTCAGGCGCGCAGCACCACGGTGAGCCGCGCGCCGGCGGGCAGCGCCGCCGTGTCGCGGGCCTGGCTGCGGGACAGCGCCACCAGGACGGCGGCGCCCGGTAACTCGGACGCCGGCCCGACGGCCAGCACGGTGGCATCGGCCGCGACGGTGACGACTCGTCCGCGGCCGAGCGTGGCGAGCAGGTCGACCCGGTCGCCGGGCCGCAGGAGCGCGACCACCGCCGGGTCCGCCGGCGCCACCGCGACGCCCACGGTGCCCGTCGGCGGGCGCAGCCGCACCTGCGGACCGTCCCCCGGCGTGCCGCCGCCGGGCGCGCCCTGGTCCGGCGTCGGGGCGGCCCGCTCGCCACCGGCCCCCGAGCCCGCCGTGGGCGTCGGGCCCGCCATGGGCCGGGCGGGCAGCGGCCCGGCAGCCGGTGCGGCGCGGTGCGGAGCGTGGCCCGCCTGGCCGGTGGCGCGGGCTGCGGCGCCCGGCCGAGGGTCCCGCGGCGGACCGCCGGGCGCCGCCGCGCCGGGAGTGGCGGCAGCGCCGGTCGCGCCGGGCGCGGGCTCCGCCGGCTGGGCGGCCCGGACCGCGGGCAGCGCAACAGCCACCAGCGCGGCGACGAGCGCGGCCCGCACCAGCGTGGCCCGGCGTACGGTGGCGGGCCACCGAATCGGGTCGAGCCGCTGCCGCCGGGCCCGTCCGGCGCCGGACGTACGGCCCGGGCGCCCGCTGCCCACGGTGGCGGCCCGCGCCGCGTCGCACCAGGTCGCCGCGGCCGGCGCCGGAGCGGACCCGGCACGACGCCCGGCGGCCCGCCGGTTGTCGCCCGCCGGCGGCTGCTGCCCGTCCCACCTGCCGTCGCCCGCCGCCGGCCGCCAGCCGTCCCGCATGTCGCCCGCCCTTCGACCGGCGTCGCACCCCTGGCGACGTCCGCGGCGACGCTACGGGCGTGGAGTGCGGCGCCGCGTCGGTCCGGGCGGCGCCTGTGGACAACGGGGGGCGTTGTGGATAACGGCGGCGTCGTGGATCGCCGCGGCATCGTGAACCACCACGTCCCTGAACCACGGCGGCCCGTGACCGCGGGCGCCTGGCGGTCGGGCCGCCGCCGAGTGTCGGGGCGGGGGCGTCAGGCCGCGGCCGGGGTCGCCTTGGCGGCGCCGGCCTGGCTCGACGAGGAGCCGCCGGCCGGGCTCGCTCCGGAGCCCGACGACGCGGAGCCGGCCCCGCTCCCGGAGTCCTTGGCACCGCCGGTCTTGGCGGCGCTGCCGGTCCCGCCGCCCTCCGAGCCCGCGCCCGTGGAGCCGTTGCTCCCGGATCCGTTGCCGCCGGCTCCGTTGCCGTTGCGGGAGTCGGTGCGGTAGAAGCCCGAGCCCTTGAAGACGATGCCCACCGACGAGAAGAGCTTGCGCAGGCGACCCGTGCAGTCGGGGCACTCGGTCAGCGCCTCGTCGGTGAACGACTGCACCGCCTCAAGCCGGTGTCCGCACGCGGTGCAGGCGTACTGGTAGGTCGGCACGGTCTCCTCCGAATCCTGGACGCGTCGCGGCTGGCACTCACCAGTCCTGAGTGCCAATAGTGCGGCATGGAGCAGCCCGACGTCCAGCGGAGGGTCACCCCGGACGGTGGCGGCCGGTGGTCGGGCCCGGGCCCAGCCAGCGCAGGCCGCCGGCCGGGGTGATCACGGCGTGCACCGCCCGGTCGTGCGCCTCGGCCGGCAGGTCGTCGCGCAGCTCGCCGTCGTGCAGCAGGGCGACCACCGGGGCGTCGGGCGCCACCCGGGCGAGCGCGCGGTCGTAGCAGCCCGCGCCCCGGCCCAGCCGGCGTCCGGCGGCGTCCACGGCCAGCGCCGGGACCAGCACCAGCGCGGCCCGGCGCAGCGCCGCGCGGCCGAGCCGGGGCCCGGTGGGCTCGCGCAGGCCGCGGCCGCTCGGCGCGAGGCGGTCGGGGCCGGCGTAGCGGGCCCAGTCCAGGTCCAGGTCGGGGCGCAGCACGGGCAGCAGCAGCGCGCCGGCGGGGTCGAGGGCGGCCGCCACCGCCGCCGGCAGGTCGGGCCCCCCGGGCTCGGCGCCGACCGGCGCGTACCCCGCGACCACCGCAGGTTGCAGCCGGCGGACCAGGCCGACCACCTCGGCGCGCAGCCGCGCCGCGGCGGCGTCGAGGGTGACCCCCGGAAGCGCGCGACGAGCCGTCAGGATCTGATTGCGCAGCGTGGTCTTGGTCGACCGCGCCGGGAAACCCGGAAAATCCGGCACGCAACACTCCTTCGCCCGCGGGGCTGTCGGGCCCCCGGTGTGTCAGCATCGCACCACGGACGCGTCCCGCATCCGGGGAGGACCCTTGACGCTGCGTGGGCGGCTCACCACCGCGTTCCTCGCGGTGGTCCTCGGCCCGGTCCTGCTCGGCGCGCTGTTCGTCGGCGGCGCCGCCGGTGCCGTCAGCGCCGAGCGCTCGGCGGAGCGGCTGGATCGCGCGGCCAGCGCCGTGGGCACCTCCGTCGCGGCGCTCTGCCGGCAGCTGCACAGCTCGGCCGCCGCCGTCGCGGTGCTCGACCCGGACCGCCGCGCGGCCGCGGCGGCACAGCTGGTGACCGCCGGCCTGGTCAGCGCGGTCGAGGTCACCGACCCGTCGGGTCGCGTCGCGTTCGTCACGCCGGCCGCGCCGCCCCAGCCGTGGGCCGACTGCGCCGCCGCGCCGCCGCCGGGCGCCGCCGGGCCGCAGCCGCCGTCGGCGCCCGGCTACCGGGCGCTGGCCGCCCGGGTCGAGCTACGCGACGCCCGCGGCGCCCCGCTGGGTGCGGTCCGGGTGGCGCAGGAGCTCGACGCCGGCTTCGTGGACCGGCTCGCCGCGGCCAGCGGGGCCGCCGTGACGCTGCTGGACGGTGCCGGCGCCGGCGCCGCGCACAGCACCGAGGCGCCGGCCGACCTGGCGGGCGTGCTGCGGGCCAGTCGGCGGCTCGGCGCCGGCCCGGGCGGGCCGGCGCCGCCGGCGGACCCGACCGGGGCCCCGGCCGCGACCGTCGAGGCCGGCGACACCGGCCGGTACGTGCGCCTGGCCGGGCCGACCCCGGAGCAGCCGCTGCCGCTGGTGCTCTCCGTGCCGCGGGCCGCCCCGTACGGGCTGTACGCGCTGCTGGCGACGGCGACCGTGCTGGCCGGTCTGCTCGCGGTGGCGGCCGCCTGGTGGCTGGCCCGCAGCACCACCCGGCCGCTGGCCGAGCTGGCCCGGGCCGCCGACCGGGTGGCCGGCGGGGACCTCGACGCCCGGGTGCCGGTCCGGGGCCAGGACGAGGTCGCACGACTCGCCGGCACCTTCAATCGGATGACCCGGGAGATGCAGGCGTACGTGCAGGCGCTCACCGCCAGCCGGGACCAGCTGCGCGGCCACCTGGCCGTGCTCGGCGACGCCCTGTCCGGCACCCACGACCTGGCCCGGATCCTGCAGGTGCTGCTCCAGACCGCGCTGGTGGCCACCGGCGCCCGGGCGGGCGCCGTGCTGCTGCTGGACCCGGGCGCCGGGGAGCTGGTCGGCCGGTGCGCCGAGGGCCTCGCCGGCCGCTGCCCGCCCGCCCCGTCCGGCGACCCGTCCGGTGACGAGCCGACCGACCCGGCCCCCAGCACGCTGCGGGTGCCGCTGGGCCGCGGGCTGCTGGGCACCGTGGCGGCCAGCGGCGTACCCATGCGCGGGCGGCTGGACCGCGACGGGCCGCAGCTGGCGGCGTCGGAGCCGCGGTGCGCCACGTACGTGGCGGTGCCGTTCGGGGTGGCGGACCCGGCCGGTCCGCCCGTGGCGCTGGGCGTGCTGGCCCTCTACGACCGGCTCGGCTCCGACGAGTTCGACGACGCCGACCTGAGCACGCTGCGCACCTTCGCCGGGCAGGCCGCCGTCGCGGTGGACAACGTCCGGGTGCACGAGGAGGCCCAGCGGCTGTCGCTGACCGATCCGCTGACCGGCCTGTGGAACTACCGCTACCTGCGGGAGTCGGTGCGCCGCGAGGTGGAGCGGGCCAGCCGCTTCGGCCGCATGCTCGCGGTGCTGGCGCTGGACCTGGACCACTTCAAGGACGTCAACGACACCTACGGCCACGGTGCGGGGGACGCCGTGCTCGTCGAGTTCGCCCGCCGGATCCGGGCCGAGGTGCGCGAGGTCGACCTGGCGTTCCGGCAGGGCGGCGAGGAGTTCGTCATCCTGCTGCCGGAGACCGACGCGACCGGGGCCGTCGTGGTCGCCGAGCGGCTCGGCGAGGCCGTCCGCGGCGCGCCGGTGCTCCTCGACCCCGCGGGCGGGACCGACCCGCAGCCGCGGGTCGCGGTGTCGGTCTCGATCGGCATCGCCGTCTACCCGCACCACGCCACCACCGCCCAGCAGGTGCTCGACGCCGCGGACGGGGCGCTCTACGCGGCCAAGGCGGCAGGCCGCGACACCTACCGGGTCGCCGCCGCGGGCGCCCCGCCGGCAGCGGAGGAGCTGGGCGTACGCGCCGGGGCCGCCACGCCGGCCGACGGGCTGCCCCGGGCCGGCGTGCCGCGCGGCACACACCCGCCCAGACAGGGCCGCGGCCGATAGTCTCGGGTGCATGTCGGAGCAGAACCGGTCGACCCACGCCACCCCTGACGACGCCCGTACGGCCGCAGCCGCCGACCCGGCCGCCGCGGCCGGCGCCGCCCCTGACGCCGGCGCCGCCCCTGACGCCAGCGCTGCCCGGCCGGCCGGCGGAGCCCGCGCCTCCAAGGCTGTCATCCCGGCGGCCGGACTGGCGACCCGTTTTCTGCCGGCCACCAAGGCGGTCCCCAAGGAGCTGCTGCCCGTGGTGGACCGGCCGGTGCTGCAGTACATCGTCGAGGAGGCCGCCGCGGCCGGCATCGGCGATGTGCTGCTCATCACGGGCCGCGGCAAGACCTCCATGGTGGACCACTTCGACCGCCAGCCGTACCTGGAGGCCCGGCTGGCGGACAAGGGCGACACCGAACGGCTGGCCGCCGTCCGGCGGACCAGCGAGCTCGCCGAGATCTACACCTGCCGGCAGGGCGAGCCGCTGGGCCTGGGCCACGCGGTGTCCTACGCCGAGTCGCACGTCGGCGGCGAGTCCTTCGCGGTCCTGCTCGGGGACGAGTTCACCGACGAGGCCGAGCCGCTGCTGCCCCGGATGCTCGACCTGCAGGCGCGCACCGGCGGCATCGTGCTGGCCTTCATCGAGGTGACGCCCGAGGAGACCCGCCGGTACGGCATCGCCTCGGTGGCGCCGGCCGACCCCGCGCTGGCCGACGCGGGCGAGGTGGTGCGGGTGACCGGGCTGGTGGAGAAGCCGTCGCCGGAGCAGGCCCCCAGCAACCTCGCGGTGGTGGGCCGCTACGTGCTGCCCGCCGGCATCTTCGACGCGATCCGGCGGACCAAGCCCGGCAGCGGCGGGGAGATCCAGTTGACCGACGCCATGGCCCTGCTGCTCGCCGAGGGCACCCCGGTGCACGGCATCGTCTACCGGGGGGTCCGCTACGACACCGGGATGCCACTGGGCTACCTGCAGGCCGTGGTCCAACTGGCCGCGCAGCGCCCCGACGTGGGCCCGGACTTCCGGCAGTGGCTGGCCGACTACGTCGGCTCGGCGGAGTTCGCGGCGGCGGGCGGCGCGCCCGGCTCCGGCACGGCGCGCGGCGGGCCGGCGCCGGACGGCACCGGGGAGCACACCGGATGACCGCGACGGCCGAGTCCGAGGCGGCCGCCAACGAGCTGACGCCGCTCGCCGACTACCTGGGCAGCGTGCTGCGCAGGCTGCGAGCGCTACCCCCGCTCGACCTCGACCTGACCCAGGCGTACGGCAACGTGCTGGCCGGCGACGTGGTCGCGCCGCACGCCTTTCCCGCGTTCGACCAGGCGTCGATCGACGGGTACGCCGCCCGCTGGGAGGACCTCACCGGCCCGGGCCGGATCCGGCTCAACGTGGTCGGGGACCTGGGCGCGGCCAGCTGGCGCCCGGTCCGGCTGACGCCCGGGACGTGCTTCTCGGTGGCCGCCGGGGCGCCGCTGCCCACCGCCGCGGACGTGGTGGTGCCGGTGGCCTGGACCGACCAGGGCATGGCGGCCGTGGAGATCTTCCAGACCCCGAAGCGCGGCTACGGCGTGCGCCGCGCCGGGGAGGAGCTGCCGGCCGGGGCGGTGCTGGCCCGCTCCGGCACGTACGTGACCCCGGCGCTCGTGGCCGTCTTCGCCGCCACCGGGATCGGGCACGTGGTGGTACGCCCGAGCCCCCGGGTGGTGATCGTCGCCACCGGCGACGAGCTGGTCGACGTGGGCCGGGCCAGCCAGCCCGGCCAGGTGGTGGACGCCAACTCGCACGCGCTGACCGCGGCCGCGGTCGAGGCCGGCGCGCTGGCGTACCGGGTGGGCATCTGCGACGACGACCCGGAGGGGCTGCGCGGCCTGCTGGAGGACCAGGTGCTGCGCTCCGATCTGATCATCACGACCGGCGGCACGGGCACCGGGCCGGGCGACATGGTGCGCCGGATTCTCTCCCGCCGCGACGGCGGGCGCGGTGCGGTCACCTTCACCGAGGTCTCGCTGTACCCCGGCACCGCCCTGGGCTTCGGCACCGTCGGCGGGGAGGAGGTGCCGGTCGTCTGCCTGCCGGGCGACCCGGGCGCGGCCCTGATCGGCTTCGAGGTGCTGGCCCGGCCGGCGATCCAGTTGCTGGCCGGTGCGGAGCCGGTGTTCCGGCCCAGTGTGCGCGGTCACCTGCTGGAGACCGTCTCCTCACCGGCCGGGCTGCGCGAGTTCCGGCCCGCGCACGTGGCGGAGCGCCGCGGCGGCGGCTACACGGTGCAGCCGCTGGCCGGCGGGCCGTACACCCTGTCCGGCCTGGCCGAGGCCAACGGGCTGCTCGTGCTGGGGGAGCGGGTCACCACCGCCGCGGCCGGCTCCACCGTCGACGTGCTGCTGCTGGACCGCCGGCGATGAAGGCGCCGGGCTGGCCGGCGGTGCTCTCCGACGGGCGGGTGCTGCTGCGGCCCTACGTGCGCCGGGACGCGGCGGCCTGGTCCGAGGTGCGCTGCGCCAACGAGGCGTGGCTGGCGCCCTGGGAGAGCCTGTCGGCCGCTCCGTGGGCCGTGGCGAACTCGCCGGCCGCCTTCCGCTACGTGCTTCGGGACCAGCGCCGGTCCGCCCGCGCGGGGGAGAGCATGCCGTTCGCGGTCTGCCTGCTGGACCCCGCGGGAGGCGAGCGCCTGGTCGGCCACCTCGGGCTGAGCGGCATCGTGCGCCGGTCCTTCTGCTCGGCGTACGCCGGCTACTGGGTGGACCACCGGGTGGCTGGCCAGGGCGTCGTGCCGACCGCGCTGGCGCTGGCGGTGGACCACGCCTTCACCGCCGGGGGGCTGCACCGGGTCGAGGTGAACATCCGCCCGGAGAACCTGCCCAGCCGCCGGGTGGTGGAGAAGCTGGGATTCCGCGAGGAGTCGTACCACGTCCGGTACCTGCACATCGACGGTGCCTGGCGCGATCACATCGGGTACGCCCTCACCCGCGAGGACCTGGCCGACGAGGGCGGCCTGCTGGCCCGCTGGCACCGGCGGCGGGCCACCACCGGCTGAGCGGGGCCGCCCTGGCTGTCGGGTTCTTGATCGTGGGAAGACGGACAGCCGGTGTGGCGCACCACGTTCGGGGTACCTCGCCCGTAACCTCAGGTAACAGGCGTCCGGCGCCATGTCCCCATTGCGGGCCGGCGGCCGGCGCTACGGATGAGGGAAGGGGTGAGGGTGCCGACCTCGGTGCTCCTCGCCGTCCTCGCCGCGGCCGGGCTGCTCGCCCTCGCGCCGGCGCTGGTGCGCCGGTACGACGCCACCGAGCGCCTGGTCGCGGAGCGGGCGTCGTCGACGGCGCGGGTGCTGGAGCGCCGCCGCCGGCGCCGCACCGTGCCCGGCCGCCATCCCGTTAACACTGCACGTGTTCATTCAGTTACGGTCAGTGGCTCGGTTCGTGGGGCAGATTCCCCCGCGACGGTGGCGGGCCCCGCCGGAGCCGCCGCGGGCCCCGGTGCGCCGGAGGCTGGCCCGACGCGGCCGGGCGCGGACTCCGCGGCCGCCGGCGCGCACTCCGCGGCGCCGGTGTCCGCGCCGCCGGCCAGCCGCCTGCGTGCCGTGTCCGGCCGGCGGCCCGGTACGGGCGCGGGGTCGGGACTCGGCGCGGGGCGGCGGCGCACCGTCGCCGGGGCGCGGACCGCGGCCCGGCGCGGCGCCCCGCTGCGCGACCGTCGCCGGCACCGGCCGGCGGTGTACCGCAGGCGCCGGGTCTTCGCCTCGCTGGTCCTGCTCAACCTGGTGGAGCTGGTGGGCGTCCTGGCGGTGGGGCCCGGCTTCTGGATCAGCTTCGCGGTGACGGCCGCCCTGCTCGTCGCCTACACGGCGCACCTGCGCAACCGGGCGCTGCGCGAGCGGCGCCGGCGCCGGCTGGCCGAGCGCGAGGCCGCCTGGCTGGCCGCCCGCCAGGCGGAGGTCCGTCGCGAGCAGGCCCGCCGGGCCGCCGCCCGGCGGGAGAACCAGCGCCGGCTGGCCGCCCAGCGCGAGGCGGTGCGCCGCGCCGCCCTGGGCATGGACCGCGACCCCGACCTGCCGGCGGCGGCCTCGGGTGGCGGCTCCGTCTTTTACCGGCGGGCCGGCGGGCTGCGCGGCCGGGCGTACCAGGCGGGCCGCTCCGGCCGGCACACGGCCTGACCGGCCCGCGCCGGCCCCGCGACCGCCACCGGCGCCCGGGTCCGCGTCGCGCAGTCACGCCCGCGGGGACGGGGCGGAGTGCCGGCGTCCCGCCCGGCGCGCCGAGGGGGTCGGTCGCATGGCGACGCGCCCGCCTGTTAGCCTTGTCGCCAGTCCATCGCGCACCACCGGTCGATGGACCTGGGGTTGTGGCGCAGTCCGGTAGCGCACCTCGTTCGCATCGAGGGGGTCAGGGGTTCAAATCCCCTCAACTCCACACGATTAAGGCCCTGACCAGCATGAGCGCCGGTCAGGGCCTTAAGTTTGGCTATGCGATTTTGAACCACCCCTCGAACCCCCCCACACACACAAACACCTGGGCGCGGCCCGCGTTCGTCGGCGGTGTGGGTGGGTCACGGGATCCGGGTACGACCAGCCTGGCCTGGCCGGACTCGCAGCAGTCGTCGGCTGCGTCCAGGGGCGTGGTGCACGACGGTTCGCTGAGCGGCGTGTCGTGACGAAGAAGGGTGCTCGCCAGGTGCGGAGCTGACATGACCCCAAATCTCGGCGGGCCGTGACGGCCCGTCGGTCATCGCAGCCGCCGCATGGCCCGGTTGACCGCCATGCCGACCGCCGAGCCGACGAGGGGCGCCGCGACGGCCGGCACCCGCATGCCCTTCACGATCTTGTTGGTGGCCCAGGTCGTCACGGCCGCAGCGGCGAGGCTGACGGCGACTGCCTTCGGATTCATGCTCCATCCCTTCCTGGTCGAGGCCGACGGTCCGGCAGGGCCGGTCCCCTGCCCGTTCTCCTGCCCTGGTCGCCGGCGCGGGCGACGCCCGTGGGTGCGGATCCGCCATACCCGACCTTGGTGCCGCCCATGCGTCGGTCGCGTTGGTCGCCGGGTGGCCTTGTGGGGCCGGTGACCCTAGTGCCCCTAGTCGCCCGGTACCGTGGTGCCGGCCGCGCGGCGGGCGGGCGCGTCGCGTACTAGGCTGCCGGGGCCGGGCCCGCCGTTGCCGCGACCGCGGACCGATCGCACCGCACCACCGCCGCCTTCCGTCGCGAGATGGGCGAGTTCATGGCAGAGACCGCGTCCCCCACTGAGGCCGCGCACCAGCAGGTGTCCACGGCCATCGACTCCGAGGAGGCCGCCGCCGCGTTGGCCCGGTCCGCCGTCGAGGCCCGGCTGGCCGCCTGCGCGCAGGTGATCGGCCCGATCCGCAGCGTCTACCGGTGGGAGGGCCGGATCGATGTCGCCCAGGAGTGGCTGGTGGTGTGCAAGACCACAGCCGACCGCTCCGAGGAGCTGGTCGGGTACCTGGGGGAGCAGCATCCCTACGACGTGCCCGAAGTGATCTGCACCCCGGTCACGGCGGGGAATCCGGGCTATCTGGCGTGGGTGTCGGCCGAGACCCGGCCGACCGCCTGACGTGACGCGCCGACCACCCGCCGGGCCCGCCGCCACCGACCGGCCCGCGCCCGAGCCCACCGGACTGGACCGCCCGGATCCCGAACGGACGGACCTCTACCGGGTCATCCACCGCCGGCGCGACGTGCGGGCCGAGTTCACCGGGGCGCCGGTGGACGAGGCGGCGCTGCACCGGGTGCTGGCCGCGGCGCACGCCGCGCCGAGCGTGGGCCTGAGTCAGCCGTGGGACTTCGTCCTGGTCGGTGACGGCGCGACGCGCGCGGCGTTCCACCGGCACGTCGAGCGCGAGCGTGCGGCGTTCGCGGCGACGCTCTCCGGCGACGAGGCGGCCCGGTTCGCGCGCATCAAGATCGACGGGGTACGCGAGTCCAGTCTGTCCATCGTGGTCACCTACGACCCTGGACGGGGCGCCCCCGCGGTGCTCGGCCGGCACGCGATCGCCGACACCGGGCTGTACTCGGTGTGCCTGGCGATCCAGAACCTGTGGCTCGCCGCGACCGCCGAGGACTGGGGCGTGGGGTGGGTGTCGTTCTACCGGGAGCGGTTCGTCGCCGATCTGCTGGGCATCCCGCCCGGAATCCGTCCGGTGGCCTGGCTGTGTGTCGGACCGGTCAGCCACCTGGAGGGGGTGCCCGACCTGGAGCGGCACGGCTGGCGTCGCCGGCGTCCGCTGGCCGAGGCGGTGCACCGCGACCGCTGGCAGCGTCGCGGGCCGGTAGACCCCCGGGGCCCGGTCGCCTGAACCGGGTCGGCGCCGGGGTCGGCGCCGGCGGTGCGGCGGCTGGGGTCACGGGCGGTTGGGCGGTGAGCGGCCGCCCGGGGCCGGTGACGGCGGGGCGCCGCGCCGGTGGCGGGGCGCCGGGCTGGGTCAGCGGCGCGCGGCGGGGCGGTGGTGCCGTCCGACGTCCTGGAAGCGCGCCGGCGGGTCGGCGGTGGCCACGCCCAGAATGTGGTTCATCGCCTCGGCCGGCACCGGGTGGGAGAAGTGGAAGCCCTGGCCGTACGTGCAGCGCAGCCCGCGCAGCCAGTCGGCCTGGTCGTCGGTCTCCACGCCCTCGGCCACCTGCACCAGGCCGAGCGTCCCGGCCAGTTCCACGATGGCCCGGGTGACCGCGTCGTGGGTGGCGCCGTCGCCGAGTCCCCAGACGAACGTGCGGTCGATCTTGATGCTGTGGATCGGCAGGGTCCGGAGGTAGGTCAGCGAGGAGTAGCCGGTCCCGAAGTCGTCCAGCGCAACCCGTACCCCCAGCTTGGCGAGCTGCGCCAGCACGGACGCGGCCGCCGTCGTGTCGGCGACCAGCGCGGTCTCGGTCAGCTCCAGCACCAGCGCGGCGGCCGGCAGGCCCGAGGCCGCCAACGCCCCCGTCACGTCGCTGACCAGCGTGGAGTGGGTGACGTGCCCGGCGGAGATGTTGACGCTCACCGAGAAGTGCGGCACGTGCCGCCGCCAGACGGTGGCCTGGCGGCACGCCTCGCGCAGCACCCACCGGTCGATGTCCGGCAGCAGCCCGGCGGCCTCGGCGGCGGGCAGGAAGGAGCCGGGCGCCACCATGCCGCGGCGTGGGTGCCGCCAGCGCACCAGCGCCTCGGCGCCGCTGATCCGGCCGGTGGCGAGTTCGATGATCGGCTGGTAGTGCACCTCGAACTCGCCCCGGGCCAGCGCCGAGCGCATCTCGGTGTCGAGCAGGATCTGGTCGACCGCACCGGCGCGCAGTTGGGCGTCGGACACCCGGTACCGACCCCGGCCGTCGCTCTTGGCCGCGTGCAGGGCCACGTCGGCGTCGCGCAGCAGCCGGTCGGCGTCGTCGCGGTGCAGCGCGTCGGCGACGGCCGCGCCGATGCTGGCCCGCAGCGTCACCTCCCGCGGCCCCGGGCTGTACGGCAGGGTGGCGGGAACCGTCAGCGCGAGCCCGCTGCCGAGCCCGGCGGCGGTGGTGGCGGCGGTGGTGGCGCCCGGGATGGTCACCGGGGCGGAGAGCAG
>DATMJT010000388.1:0-3195 GCA_035553735.1 Pilimelia sp. | reverse complement strand
CCCAGATGACACGCGTGACCGATGACGGGTACGCCACGGACGAGCCGGCGCTGCAGTCGGCCGGGTACCGGCGAAGCCCCGGCGTCGAGACGCCGCTGATCAAGCTCAGCGGCAGCGGCTTCCTCGCATGCGTGAAGCACCAGTCGCTGGGAGAGTGGCTCGTCCTCGACGGGATCACGCAGACGACCACGTGGGAGTCGACGAACGTCTGCGCCTAGACCGAAGTTGCGAGCCCTCTGAGGGCTGGTCGTGCCGGTGACCTGCACGAATGGCGTTTGTCATGCCGCTGTGTGTAGCCAGCGAATTCGGCGTGTCGTGTCGGTGATGCTGCGCGGATGCGGCTACTGTTTGGGGTGTGACCCGGACTTCAGGCGCGATGCATGTAGCCAGGGTGGTCGGGCGCTACAAGACGAAGTCGGGCGAGCAGCGGGAGTACGTCAGCCAGCTGCTGCGTCGCACGTTCCGCGAGGGCGGCAAGGTCAAGCACGAGACGCTGGCGAACCTGTCGCCGTTGCCGGAACCGGCGATCGAGGCGGTCCGGGCCGCTCTGGCCGGTAAGAGCTTGCTGGTCGCCGGTGAGGACCTGCAGCTGATCCGCTCGTTGCCGCACGGCCACGTCGCGGCGGTGCTGGCCCAAGCTCAGGCGCTGGGTCTGCCGGCGCTGCTCGGGCCGGCCGGCCGCCAGCGGGACCTGATGCTGGCGTTGGTCGTGGCCCGGGTCTGCCGGCCGGGCAGCAAACTGGCGACCACCCGCTGGTGGGCCGACACCACGCTGGCCACCGACCTGGGGGTCGCCGATGCCGGCACCGACGAGGTCTACGCGGCGATGGATGCGCTGGCCGCCCGGCAGGACAGCATCGAGACCGCCTTGGCCCGCAGGCATCTGCGCGGGACGGCCAACCCGGACCGGCTGGCGTTGTTCGACCTGTCCAGTTCGTGGGTGACCGGCTCGCACTGCCCGCTGGCGGCTCGTGGCTACTCCCGGGACGGCAAGAAGGGGCTGCCGCAGATCGAGTACGGCCTGCTCACCGACCCGGACGGCCGGCCGGTCGCGATCGAAGTGTTCGCCGGCAACACCGCCGACCCGACCGCGTTCGCGCACATCGCCGGCCAGGTCCGGGACCGGTTCGGACTCCGCGACATGGTGATGGTCGGCGACCGCGGGATGATCACCAACGCCCGGATCGAGCAGCTGCGTGAGCTCGGCGGGTTCGGCTGGGTCACCGCGCTGCGCGCGCCGGACATCGCTGCTCTGGCCGCCGACGACGGGCCGTTGCAGATGAGCCTGTTCGACCAGACCAACCTGGCCGAGATCAGCCACCCCGACTTCCCCGACGAACGCCTGGTCGCCTGCCGCAACCCGGCGCTGGCCACCGAACGGGCCCGCAAGCGGATGGCCCTGCTGGAGGCCACCGACGCCGACCTGGCGCCCATCGCCGCCGCGGTGAGCGCCGGGCGGCTGACCGGCGCCGGCAAGATCGGGATCCGGGTCGGCAAGGTCATCGGCAAGTACAAGATGGGCAAGCACTTCACCCTGCACATCACCGACAGCGCCTTCACCTTCACCCGCGACCAGCAGGCGATCGACGCTGAAGCCGCCCTGGACGGGATCTACGTCATCCGCACCAGCGTCCCGGCCGAGCAGATGACCGCCGGCACCGTGGTGCGCACCTACAAGAGCCTGGCGCTGGTCGAACGCGACTTCCGCTCGATCAAGAGCATCGACCTGGACCTACGCCCGATCCACCACTGGACCGAAACCCGAGTGCGAGCGCACGTTTTCATCTGCATGCTCGCCGCCTACCTGGTCTGGCACCTACGCCAAGCCTGGCAGCCGCTGACCTTCACCGACACCGATCGGCCCGAGCCGACCGACCCGGTCGCCTGCGCCCACCGCTCCACCGCGGCCGACCACAAGGCCGCCAGCAAGACCACCCCCGACGGCCTGCCCGCACGCAGCTTCACCGGCCTGCTGGACCACCTGGCCACCCTGACCCGCAACACCCTGCACGTCAGCGGGAGCAACCCAAAGAGCGAGTTCGACCTGCTTGCCGTCCCCACCCCGACCCAACGCCGAGCCTTCGACCTCCTCGGTGCGAACGTTCCACTCCGACTCCAGTAGCCAGCAACGACAACCAGCCCGACCGCAAAAGCCCAGGTCAGGCCCGGTCACAGCCATCCAAGATCACGTAACTTCGGACTAGCTGGGCACGCCCTGGGCCAGCGGCCGCATCGGCGTGCACCGCTGGCCGAGGTTCTGCTTGCCGAAGTGGACGTCGAACCGCACCTCGCCCGGCTTCATGACGAGCTTGCAGCGGTACGACGCGCCTTTGCGCTGGATGTGCAGGTCGTAGTGGCCGACCCACAGCGGCTTGCTGCGGAAGCTGCCGTCGCTGACGCCGGCCTGGATCTTGGCGCCGCCGAAGCCGTAGAGCATGAAGCGCTTGCCGTCGACCAGCCCGGTCGGGTGGCCGGTGTCGCCGTGACCGAACAGGTCGAGCTTGAACGACCCCGGCGGCATCGGCCTGCCGTGCCTGTCGACCGCCCGACCGACGAGGACGCCGGTGTCCGCGGCGCCGAGGCGAGGCAGCGGGACGTGCCCGATCTCGTCGCTCATGGCGGTCGTGCCGATGACGTGCGGGAAGCCCGGCACGCGCATGCGCGCGTCGCCGTACCGGTCGAGCGGGTCGTAGGCGTAGAACTCCAGGTCCGCCTGCGTGACCTTGCCGGCCCAGCCGTGCTCCACGACCGACCCGTCCCGTGCCTGGCTGGTGTTGTCGATGGTGATGCCCGTCGCCAGGTCGTGCACCGTGCCGCGGTCCAGCACGCGGAACAGCGTGTACATCTGGCAGCCCTTGTAGGCGGGGTCCTTGAGGTTGAAGCACGGGTGGTAGACGGTGCCGTTGCCCTTGCAGACGCCGGGCAGGCTGGACCGGCACCGGGTCCCGGCCTTGACCTTCATGCCGATGTCGACGTTGACCTGCACCAGGGAGTCAGCCGTCGTCGTGCGGATGATCGCGGAGGTCAGGTCACGTCGGGTCGGGACGTCGGCGGTGGTCGTCTCCTCGGACCCACCTGCGACCGCCGGCACGCTTGTCGCGAGCACGGCCAGAGCTGCTGCGGCGAGGAGTCCCCGCCCTGCGTACCGCCGCGCCACGAGCCCCCCGTCCGAGATCCACTTGGCGAGGTCAACGA
>DATMJT010000387.1:0-6396 GCA_035553735.1 Pilimelia sp. | reverse complement strand
GTGGCGTGGCGCCCGGTGATCCGGGACCTTCCGGGCGGGGCGCGCCGGCGCCGGGGCGCGGGGTGTACGGTGTCGCCGTTCGACGCAAGACGCTGGGCGCGCGCGCCGGCACCCGCGGTGACGCCGCGGGTCCGGGCCGGTGGGCGGTCCGCGCAACCCGCGCGCCGAACGGCGCGTTACGTTAGAAATCGTGTCGCCGCCACCGGCAGACACCGCCGCCGAGGTCAGGGAGAGCCGTGCCGAGCAGCGCCAACAGCACTCGTCTGGTGATCGTCGAGTCCCCGGCGAAGGCCAAGACGATCTCCAGCTACCTGGGTCCGGGGTATGTCGTGGAGGCGAGCCTGGGCCATGTGCGCGACCTGCCGCGCAGCGCCGCCGACGTGCCGGCGAAGTACAAGAAGGAGCCGTGGGCCCGGCTGGGCGTGGACGTGGACAACGGCTTCACGGCGCTCTACGTCGTCTCGCCGGACCGCCGCCAGCAGATCACGAAGCTGAAGAAGCTGGTCGGCGAGGTGGACGAGCTGCTGCTCGCCACGGACGAGGACCGCGAGGGTGAGGCCATCGCCTGGCACCTGGTGGAGACCCTCAAGCCGAAGGTGCCGGTCCGGCGGATGGTCTTCCACGAGATCACCAAGCCGGCCATCCAGGCGGCGGTGGCCAACCCGCGCGAGATCGACCGCGGGCTGGTCGACGCGCAGGAGGCCCGGCGGATCCTGGACCGGCTGTACGGCTACGAGGTCTCGCCGGTGCTGTGGAAGAAGGTCATGCCGCGGCTGAGCGCCGGCCGGGTGCAGTCGGTGGCCACCCGGATCGTGGTCGAGCGGGAGCGCCAGCGGATGCGCTTCCGCTCCGCGGAGTACTGGGACATCCAGGCCACGCTGGCCGTCGAGGCGACGGCGGCGGCGCAGGGCCCGCGTACCTTCGGCGCCACGCTGGTCGCGCTCGACGGCGACCGGATCGCCACGGGCAAGGACTTCGAGCCCACCACCGGCCGGGTCAAGCCCGGCGCCGGGGTGGTGCACCTGGACGGCGACGGCGCCCGGGGCCTGGCGGCCCGGCTCGACGGGCGGCCGTTCACCGTCACCCGGGTGGAGGAGAAGCCGTACCGGCGCCGGCCGTACGCGCCGTTCATCACCTCGACGTTGCAGCAGGAGGCGTCCCGCAAGCTGCGCTTCTCCGCCCAGCAGACCATGCGTACGGCGCAGCGGCTCTACGAGAACGGCTACATCACCTACATGCGGACCGACTCGGTGAACCTCTCCGAGACGGCCCTGGCGGCGGCCCGGCGGCAGATCGCCGAGCTGTACGGGCCGGGCAGCGTGCCGCCGCAGCCGCGCCGCTACTCGGGCAAGGTCAAGAATGCGCAGGAGGCGCACGAGGCGATCCGGCCCGCGGGCGACAACTTCCGCACCCCCGGCGAGGTGGCCAGGGAGCTGACGGTCGAGGAGTTCAAGCTCTACGAGCTGATCTGGCGGCGCACCATCGCCTCCCAGATGACCGACGCGGTCGGCTCCTCGGTCTCGGTGCGCGTCCGTGCGGTGTCGGCGGCCTGGGAGGAGGCCGACTTCGGCGCCACCGGCAAGACCATCACCGACCCGGGCTTCCTGCGGGCGTACGTGGAGTCCAGCGACGACGAGGACGCCGAGGCCGAGGACGCCGAACGCCGGCTGCCGAACCTGGTCAAGGGCCAGCCGCTGACGGCCGACGAGCTGGCCGCCGTGGGGCACACCACCCAGCCGCCGGCCCGCTACACGGAGGCGTCTCTGGTCAAGGCGCTGGAGGAGCTGGGCATCGGCCGCCCGTCGACCTACGAGTCGATCATGCGGACCATCCAGGACCGGGGTTACGTGTTCAAGCGCGGCCAGGCGCTCATCCCGTCGTTCACCGCGTTCGCGGTGGTCGGCCTGCTGGAGGGCTACTACCCCCGGCTGGTGGACTACGGCTTCACCGCCGCCATGGAGAACGAGCTGGACGAGATCGCCGGTGGGGCGGCCGCGGCGCAGGACTTCCTCACGGCCTTCTACTTCGGCAGCGAGCTGGGCGGCGACGACTCGATCGCCCGCGCGGGCGGGCTCAAGAAGCTGGTGACGGAGAACCTCGGGGGAATCGACGCCCGCAGCGTGAACTCCATCCCGCTGTTCACCGACGCCGCCGGCCGCGAGGTGGTGGTGCGGGTCGGCCGGTACGGCCCGTACCTGCAGCGGCTGTCGGCCGGCGCGCGCCCCGGCGCGGGAGCCGGCGAGGCCGCGGCGGCGGCCGGGGACGGCGCGGGCTCCGGCGGTGCGGCCGCGGGCGGCGCGGGTGCGGCGCCGGGCCCGGACTCCGCCGACGGGGAGGGCCCGGCGGGTGACCGGGTCAGCCTGCCGGACGGGATCGCGCCCGACGAACTGACGCCCGAGAAGGTGGAGGAGCTGTTCCTGGGCGGCGGCGGCGAGCGCAAGCTGGGCGAGCACCCGGAGACGGGGGAGCCGGTCCTGGTGAAGTCGGGGCGGTTCGGGCCGTACGTGACCAGCGGCGAGCGCAACTCCTCGCTGCTGCGTACCCAGACTCCCGAGACGGTGACGCTCACCGAGGCGCTGCGGCTCCTGGCGCTGCCGCGCTCGCTGGGCGTGGCACCGGACGGCGTGGAGGTGTTCGCCGGCGCCGGCCGCTACGGCCCGTACGTGAAGAAGGGCGACGACTTCCGGTCGCTGGACTCGGAGGACAAGCTGTTCACGGTGCAGCTGGCGGAGGCGCTGGAGCTGCTCGCGGCGCCGAAGACCCGGCAGCGCCGGGCCGCCGCGCCGCCGCTGCGGGAGCTGGGCACCGACCCGCTCACCGAGCGCGCCGTGGTCATCAAGGACGGCAGGTTCGGCCCGTATGTCACCGACGGCGAGACCAACGCCTCGCTGCGCCGGGGACAGACGGTCGAGACGATGACGATCGAGCAGGCGTCGGAGATGCTCTCCGAGAAGCGGGCGGCGGGCCCCGCCGCGCCGCGCAAGAAGGCGACCAAGCGGGGAGCCGCGGCTGCGGAGGGCGGCGCGGCGGAGGCGACCGCCAAGAAGGCCACCGCGAAGAAGGCCACCGCGACGAAGGCCACCGCGACGAAGGCGACGGCCAAGAAGGCCGGTACGGCCACCGCGGCGGCGAAGGTGCCCAAGAAGGCGGCTGCCAAGAAGACGGGCTGAGCCCTCGCCGGCCCGGCGGTTCCGGGATCCGAGCGGGACCATCTCGGATAGTGGGAGTTCGGACGGGCTTGATCCCCGTCCGCGCTGCCATGTCCAGGGCCGTTACGTTTTGCCCGGTCTATGGCTCGTTGCGGGTAAGGTGTGCCGAGTCACCTTCCGGCTCGTTAGGGGGAGTAGGGTCTCAACCCTGGCCACGGAGGAACCGACCGTGGTCAGTCTGGCACCGAGAGGGAGTACCGACGCGATGTCGACGCCTTCGGTCACCACCGGTCCCCTGCGCCGCGTACCCGTCCAGGGGCGCAGCGTGGCCCGCGTGCAGCGCATGCTCGACGCCTGCGCGCAGCTCGTCGACGAGATCGGGTACGAGGAGCTGACCACCACCCTGCTGGCCGAGCGCGCCGGGGTGGCGATCGGCTCGGTGTACCAGTTCTTCCCTGACAAGCGGGCCATCGTGCAGGCGTTGACCCTGCGCAACATGGCGAGCTACCTGGACCGGCTGGCCCACAGGTTCGCCGAGGACAGCTTCGCGCACTGGTGGGACGGCGTGGCCGCCGGCATCGACGAGTACATCGCCATGCACCGCACGGTGCCGGGCTTCCGCACCCTGCACTTCGGCGACGTGGTGGACGTCCACCTCCTGGACGAGGAGCGCGACAACAACGCGGTGATCGCCGAGCAGCTCGCCCGGCTGCTGGTGGAGCGGTTCGCGCTGCGTGACAGCGACCGGCTGCGGTTCGCGCTGGAGATCGCGGTGGAGGCGGCGGACGCCTTGATCACGATGGCCTTCCGGCGGGCGCCGGACGGGGACGACGCGGTGCTGGCCGAGGCGAAGGCCCTGATCAACGACTACCTGCACCGGCACGTCGAGCCCTGACCCGGTTCGCCCGGGGCGCGCCACCGGCCGCTCCGTCGCCTTCGGCCCGCCAGGTGGCGGACATGCGGCGTCGCCGGCCCCGGCTAGAGTGGGCCGGAAAGAGCGGGCCCGGCGAGCCCGGCGGTGGGCCGGTAGGTGGAGGTACGGCCATCGACACACAGGCACAGGGTGCGCGGGTGGGGCAGCACGGCAGACCGCCGGGTGCCGCCGGGGCCGACGCGGCCGGTGCGCAGGTTGATCTGTCGGGCTTCCAGGCGCTGCGATCGGTTCTTCGGATTCGCCCGTTCCGCCGGCTGTGGATGGTTCTCGGCGTGGCGTCGTTCGCGGACTGGCTGGGTCTGCTCGCCACCGCCACCTTCGCCGCCGCGCAGGTCACCGGCAGCGCCGCCAAGGGCCTGGCGTTCGGCTCCGTCATCGCGGTCCGGCTGCTGCCCGCGCTGCTGCTCGGCCCGGTGGCCGGGGTGCTCGCTGACCGGTGGGACCGGCGGTTCACGATGGTGGTCTGCGACATCCTGCGGTTCGGGCTGTTCGCGTCCATCCCCCTGGTCGTGCTGTACGCCGACAGCGGTGCCGTCCGGGTGGGCTGGGCCACCGTCGCCACCTTCCTCATCGAGACCGTCACGCTGGTCTGGGTGCCGGCCAAGGAGGCCGCGGTTCCGAACCTGATCCCGCGGTCCCGGCTGGAGCTGTCCAACCAGCTGACGTTGATCACCACGTACGGCATCACCCCGGTGCTGGCGGCGCTCGGCCTGGCCGCCCTCGACGGCGCCGTCCGCGCCGGTACCGCCGGCTCGCCGCCCGAGTGGGCCGCCGCGGCCAGCCTGGCGCTCTACTTCAACGCGCTGTCCCGGCTGGTCACCGCGCTGGTGGTGCTCTTCGGCATCCGGGAGATCAGCGGCCGGCGCGGCCGGCAGGAGCGCACCGGGCAGAGCATGGTGCGCCAGTTCGTCGAGGGCTGGCGGTACGTCGGCCGGACCCCGCTCGTGCGCGGCCTGGTGTTGGGCATCCTCGGCGCGTTCTGCGGCGGCGGCATCGTGATCGGTACGGCGCAGTTCTTCGCCAGGTCGCTCAACGCCGGCAACGCCGCGTTCTACCTGCTGTTCGGCACCCTGTTCGTGGGCCTGGGGCTGGGCATCGGGCTGGGCCCCATGATCGTGCGGGACCTGTCGCGGCGGCGCTGGTTCGGCATGAGCATCGTGCTCGCCAGCGGCTCGGTGATGTTGCTGGCGACCTCGCTGCACCTGGCCATGGCGATCTTCGGTGCGCTGCTGGTCGGGACGGGAGCGGGCATGGCGTTCCTGTCCGGGACGACCCTGCTCGGCGGCGAGGTCGGCGACGAGGTGCGCGGCCGGGTCTTCGCGGTCGTGCAGACCGGCACCCGGGTGATCCTCATGCTGGCGATCGCGCTGTCCGGCGTCATCGTCGGCGTGGGCGGCTCCCGGCAGGTCCGGGTGGGCGACCTGGTCACCGTGCCGGTCTCCTCGACGCGGGTGCTGCTGTTCGTGGCCGGCGTGCTCGGGGTGCTGGCCGGGGTGAGCGCGTTCCGCCAGATGGACGACAAGCGCGGCGTGCCGGTGTTCGCCGACCTGTGGGGGTCGCTGCGCGGCCGCCCGCTGGCGCCCGCCGAACCGTTCCCCCGGCAGGGCTTCTTCGTGGTCTTCGAGGGCGGCGAGGGGGCCGGCAAGTCCACCCAGGTGGCGGCGCTGGCCGACACGCTGCGCCGGAGCGGGTACGAGGTGGTGGTGACCCGGGAGCCCGGCGGGACCCCGATCGGCGCCCGCATCCGCAGCCTGCTGCTGGACGGCGCCGGCGACGGAGCGCCGCCGGCTCCCCGGGCCGAGGCGCTGCTCTACGCCGCGGACCGGGCCGACCACGTCGCCCGGGTGATCCGGCCGGCGCTGGCCCGGGGCGCGGTCGTGATCAGCGACCGGTACGTCGACTCCTCGCTGGCCTACCAGGGCGCGGGCCGCACGCTGCCGGTGGACGAGGTGTCCTGGCTGTCGTCCTGGGCCACCGGCGGGCTCAAGCCCGACTTGGTGGTCCTGCTCGACCTCGACCCGGCCGACGGCCTGCGCCGCGTCACCGGCCGGGGGGCGGGCCACGACCGGCTGGAGAGCGAGTCGCTGAGCTTCCACGAGCGGGTGCGGTACGCGTTCCTCGACCTGGCCGCCGCGGATCCTCGCCGCTACATGGTGCTGGACGCCTCGGGCTCGCCGGAGACCATCGCCGCGGCGGTCGCCGCCGGGGTCACCGGGCTGCTGCCGCCGGGCCGGCTGGTGACCCGACCGACCGACACGTCCGTGCCGGCCCACCCGACGGCGCCGTCCCGCGGTGGCGGCGACGAGGGTACAA
>DATMJT010000386.1:0-3809 GCA_035553735.1 Pilimelia sp. | reverse complement strand
ACCACCACGAGCGCCAGGACCCCGCCCAGGATGCCCCGCGGGCCCGGCCGTCGCCGCCCGGTGCGGCCGAACGCCACCGCGCGACCCCGCCGCCCCGCCGGACCGGTCGCCGCCTGCGTGCCCATCGCCACTCCCACCGTCGTCCGAGGGCAGGATTAGACCACAGCCCTGCCCGGACCCGGTGCGTGCGGTCAGCCGGCGCCCGACCCGAGGCCGGGGAAGACGACGTGCAGCGAGGTGCCCTTGCCCGGCCGGTCGGAGAGCGCGAGCGTGGCGTGGTGCACGTCCAGGATCTGCTTGGTGACCGCGAGCCCCTGGTCCGGGCCCGCCGTACCCGGCGGCTGTGCGATGGCACCGTAGTAGAAGTGCTCGAACAGGTCCGGGCGCGCCCCGTCCGGGCTGTCCAGATCCTCCACCCGCACCGCCGGGCCCGCCTCGACCTCGGTGGCGACCTGCACCCGGCCGCCCTCGGGGGTGTACTTGACCGCGGCGAACAACAGATGCATGAGCGCCTGCTCCAACCGCACCGGATCGGCCAGCACGGGCAGGTCGGGACCGGGCTGGTGCAGCATCCACACCTGCTTGGCGTTGGCGATCGGCCGCACCGCCTGCACCGCCCGCTCCGTCAGCCGGGTCAGGTCCACCTGGCGCATGCGCAGCCCGGGCTCCCCCTCCGCACCGGCCACCATCAGCAGGTCGTCCACCAGCCGGCTCAGCGCCGGGGCGTGCCGGCGCGCGGCCGCGCGGACCGCCTCCGCCAGATCCGGATCCGGCTCCTCGCCGCCGGCCAGCCGGGCGAGGTACGCCCGCACCCCGGTCAGCGGTGCCCGCAGCTCCCCGGCGGCCAGTCCGGCGAAGTCGTCGATGCGCCGTTCGAAGGCGTGCAACCGGTCGCTCGCCCGGCGCAGCGTGGTGGCCAGGTGGCGCAGCTCCAGTTGCGCGGTGACCTGCCGGGCCAGCGCGCGCAGCGCGCGCAGCTGGTCGACGGTGAGCCGACGCGGCTCGGCGTCGACCACGCACAGGGTGCCCAGCGGGTAGCCGTCGGTGGTGACCAGCGGCGCACCGGCGTAGAAGCGCACCCCGGGGTTCACCGTGACGGCGGGGTTGTCGGCGAACCGGGCGTCCCGGGTGGCGTCGGGCACCACCATGAGGTCGCGGCCGAGGATCGCGTACGCACAGAACGACGCGTCCCGGGAGACCTCGGCCTGGTCCACGCCCAGCCGGGCCTTGAACCACTGCCGGTCGGCGTCGACCAGGCTGACCAGGGACATCGGCACGCCGCAGATCCGCGCGGCCAGGGCGACGATGTGGTCGAAGTCCGGCTCGGGCGGGGTGTCCAGGACGTTCAGCTCGTGCAGCGCCCGCAGCCGGGCCGGCTCGTCGGCAGGTTCCGGTGGCCGCATGACCCCACCTCCCCCGCCTGCGCGCCGCCGCCGTCAAGGTAACAAAACGGGCGCCCGGTCGGGCCGGCGCCGGCCAAGCTGCACCGAAGTCGCACCCGGCCCCGGCGGGCCCACCGGCCTGAGCGCCGGGGTGCGGACCGGTCCGGCGTTGGCCATCCGACACTGCCGGGTCGGGTGCGCGACGGCGCCGCCCGGCGCCGGCGCGCAGCCTGGCGGCAGGCGACCCGACGGCGGGTCGGGCGGACCTGCGATGAGGTGACGCGATGAAGCTGGCACTGGCTATCGGCATCAACGACTACCCGGGCACCGGCAGCGACCTGCACGGCTGCGTGAACGACGCGCTGGACTGGGCGGCGGAGCTCGGCAAGCGGGACTTCGACGTGCGGCTGCTGCTGGACGGCGAGGCCACCGGGGACGCCATCCGCGCCGGCATCCGCCAGCGCCTGGAGGCCGCCGGCCCCGGCGACACGGTGGTCGTCACGTACTCCGGGCACGGCACGTGGGTGCCGGACGCCGACGGCGACGAGCCGGACCGCCGGGACGAGGCGCTCTGCCCGCACGACGTCAACACCCGGGGCCCGCTGCTCGACGACGAGCTGTTCGAGCTGTTCCTGCAGCGGCGCCGAGGGGTGCGGCTGGTGTTCGTGTCGGACTCCTGCCACTCCGGCACGGTGAGCCGGTACGCCGCGCCGACCGGGTCGCCGGACCGGCTGATCAAGTTTCTCGCGCCGGAGGTGTTCCTGTCCGCGCGGGCGGCCGCCGCGGCCCGCGGGCTGCCCCGGCTCCCCCGCGGTCGGCCGCGGCACGCGGCCCTGCTGCTGAGCGGCTGCCAGGACATCGAGTACAGCTACGACGCCGTCTTCGACGGCCGACCCAACGGCGCGTTCACCTACGTGGCGCTCGCCGCGCTGCGCCGGCTGCCCGGCGGGACCACGTACCGGGACTGGATGCGGGCCATCTGCGCGGCGCTGCCGAGCCGGGACTATCCCCAGCAGCCCGGCCTGCAGGGCACCAGCGCGCAGAAGTCCTGGCCGCTGCTGGGCTGACGCGGGCCGCCGCGGTGGGCCCGGGTGCCCGGTGGGCGGGCGGCACGCGACGACAACGAGACCCACCCACGTTCCCGTCGCGTGCCGCCCGTCGCGTCCGGCGAGTCCCGCCACCCGTCGTCCGCGGACCGACATCCGGCCATCTCCCACAATGACGGACCAATCGCGGATAGTCACCGCCCTGGCGCCGGATCGGTCCGGATGGCCGACATCGCGACCGTGCGCGCATGTCTCAGGACTCAAAGTTATGCACCCGGTCGACGCCCGAACGGCTCAGTTCACCAGCGCCGCAGCCGATCCCTCGATTGTTCCGACTCGCTGTGGCGGCGAGGCGCTACGTGAGGCAGGCGATGCTCGCGCAGGGTCGACCAATCGACCAACCGATCACCGATCCGGTGACCGGTGCGTACTCCCGTGCCCTGCTCGCGCCCCGCCTCGACGAGGAGCTCCAGCGCGCCGCCAACACCCAGGGCTGCCTGGCCCTGTTCCTCTTCGACGTCGACTTCTTCAAGACGGTCAACGACGCGTACGGGCACCTGCGCGGCGACGAGGTGCTGCACCAGCTGGCCGACCGGATCAAGGAACTGATCCGCGGCTACGACGCCCTGTTCCGGTACGGCGGCGACGAGTTCGTGCTGCTGCTGCCGGGCACCGACCGGGCCGCCGCCATCCGCCTGGCGCTGCGGCTGACCGAGGAGGTCCGCGCCGAGGCGTTCGGCGCGGACCCGCCGCTGCACATGTCGATCAGCCTGGGCGTCGCCACCTACCCGCAGGACGGGGCCGACGCGACCGAGCTGCTGCGCGTGGCCGACCGGCGCAACTACCTGGCCAAGCGGCGGGGCCGCGGCGGCGCCGTCGCCGACGACGTGGAGACCGAGTCCGACGCCGGCGGGAGCCGGCTCTGGGAGCGCGACGCCGCGCTGGCCGCCGTCCAGGAGTTCTTCACCCGGCTGGAGGTGGCCGAGCGCGGCGCGCTGCGGGTGACCGGCGAGCCGGGCGCGGGCCACACCCGCTTCCTGGCGGAGGTGGCCAAGGTGGCCGCCATGCGCGGCTTCACCGTCGTCGACGTGCCGGCCGACGCCCCGCCGCCGGAGGTCGCCGGCGACCGGATCCTGCTCGTCGCCGACCTTGCGGCGGCCGCCCGCGCCGCCGAGGCGGTCGACCGGATCACCCGGGACACCCGGCGCAGCTCCGACGCACGACCCGGGGCGCTAGGCCTGGTGTACGCCACCACCGGCCGCCCGACCGAGGACCCGCCGCTGCCGCCGCTGGCCACCGCGGAGCTGCTCCCGTGGTCGCCCACCACGCTGCGGATCTGGCTGCGCAACGCCCTGCACGGGGAGCCGAGCCGCTCCCTGGT
>DATMJT010000385.1:0-6437 GCA_035553735.1 Pilimelia sp. | reverse complement strand
GGCCTCGCCGCCCACCGGCTACCTGCCCACCTCGGCGTACCCGGCGATGGCGTACCCGGCGATGCAGCCGCCGGTGGGCAAGGGCGCCGGCGGCCGCGGCTCGGCCACGCTGCTCTGGGTGCTCGTCGGCGTGTTCGCCGTGCTGCTGTGCAGCGGCGCCGCGGTGGCCGGCGTGCTGGCCTACCGCAACGCCACCGACGACGGCACGCCGACCGCCACGGCCGCCCCCTCGCCGCCCCCGACCACGGCGGCCGAGCCCCGCCCGGACGACCCGACGCCCAGCCCGGACGACAGCCCCAGCCCGGGCGCGACCGGCTCCGGCGTCGTGACGTACGAGATCACCGGAGCGGGCCGGGCGACGATCACCTACTCCCTGGTCGCCGACCGCAAGACCCAGCGGGTGTCCTCGGCGCGGCTGCCCTGGCGGATCCAGGTGCCCACGCCGGCCGGCGACGCACCGTTCGTGGCGAGCGTGATGGCGATGCGCACCGGCACCGAGGGCGAGGGCAAGCTCACCTGCCGCGTGCTGGTGGACGGCAAGGAGATCACCGAGCGCAGCTCGGGCTCCAACTCCAGCCGGTTCGCCAGCGTGTTCTGCATCCACGTGGTCCAGCGCTGAGGCAGGTGGTGCCGCGCCGCAGGCCCTGGGCCGGCGCAGCGCCGCACCGCGCCGCAGGCCCTAGGCTGGCCCGATGACCGACCCCCTCGTCGCCCGGATGCGCCCGTTCGGCACCACCATCTTCGCCGAGATGGCTGCGCTGGCGGTCCGCACCGGCGCGGTCAACCTCGGCCAGGGCTTCCCGGACACCGACGGGCCGCCGCAGATGCTCGACGCGGCCGTGCAGGCGCTGCGCACCGGGCAGAACCAGTACCCGCCGGCGGCCGGCATCCCGGCGCTGCGCGCGGCCGTGGCGGCACACCAGCGCCGGTTCTGGGGGCTGGAGTACGACCCGGACGGCGAGGTGCTGGTGACCGCGGGCGCCACCGAGGCGATCGCGGCGGCGGTCCTCGCGCTGTGCGAGGCCGGTGACGAGGTGGTGTGCTTCGAGCCCTACTACGACTCGTACGCCGCCTGCATCGCCCTGGCCGGCGCGGTCCGGCGGCCGGTGACGCTGCGCCCGGGCGGCGACGGCCGGTACGCCTTCGACCCCGACGCGCTGCGCGCGGCGTTCTCGCCGCGCACCCGGCTGGTGCTGCTCAACTCGCCGCACAACCCCACCGGCAAGGTGTTCACCGCCGAGGAGCTGGCGCTGGTCGCCGACCTGTGCCGCGAGTACGGCGCCCACGCCGTCACCGACGAGGTGTACGAGCACCTGGCGTTCACCGACGCCGCCGGCCCGCACGCCCCGCTGGCCGCGCTGCCCGGCATGCGGCAGCGGACGCTGCGCATCTCCTCGGCGGCCAAGACGTTCTCCTGCACCGGGTGGAAGGTGGGCTGGATCAGCGGCCCGGCACCGCTGGTGTCGGCGGTGGCCCGGGTCAAGCAGTTCCTCACCTACGTCAACGCGGCGCCGCTGCAGCCGGCGGTGGCCGTGGCGCTCGGGCTGCCCGACGACTACTACGCGGCCCTGCGCGCGGACCTGCAGGCGCGCCGCGACCAGCTGGTCGCCGGGCTGGGCGACGCCGGCTTCGCGGTGCTGCCCCCGGAGGGCACGTACTTCGTGACGGCCGACATCACGCCGCTGGGCGGCCGGGACGGGCTGGAGTTCTGCCGGGCGCTGCCGGAGCGCGCGGGCGTGGTGGCGGTGCCCACCCAGGTGTTCTACGACGACCAGGCGGCCGGGCGCCGGCTGGTCCGGTTCGCCTTCTGCAAGCGCCCCGAGGTCATCGACGAGGCGGTACGGCGGCTGCGGGCGCTGCGCGGCTGATCCGGCGGACCGCCGCCGGGGCGGCTCAGGCCGGCGGGGGGCTGGCGGTGCGCACCAGGGCCGCGATCCGCTCCGCGACGGCCCGCGCGGTCTCCTCGGTGCGGGCCTCGACCATCACCCGCACCAGCGGCTCGGTGCCCGACGGGCGCAGCAGCACCCGGCCGGTGCCGGCCAGCTCCGCCTCGGCCTGCGCCACCGCGGCCAGCACCTCCGGCGCCCCCGCCCCGGCGGTGCGGTCGGCCACCGGCACGTTGACCAGCACCTGGGGCAGCTTGGTGACCACCGCGGCCAGCTCCGCCAGCGGGCGGCCGGTGGCCGCCATGCGGGCCATCAGCAGCAGGCCGGTGAGCACCCCGTCGCCGGTGGTGGCGTGCGCCGGCAGCACCACGTGCCCGCTCTGCTCGCCGCCCAGCGCCAGCTTGCCCCGGTACAGCTCCTCCAGGACGTACCGGTCGCCGACCCTGGTCTCCAGCAGCCGGATGCCCGCCGCGGACATGGCCAGGCGCAGGCCCAGGTTGCTCATCACCGTCGCCACCAGCGTGTCGTCGGTGAGCGTGCCGGCCTCCCGCATGGCCAGCGCCAGGACCGCCAGGATCTGGTCCCCGTCGACCTCCGCGCCGTCGGCCGAGACCGCGAGGCAGCGGTCCGCGTCGCCGTCCAGCGCCAGCCCCAGGTGCGCGCCGTGCGCGACCACGGCCGCGCGCACGGGGGCCAGGTGGGTGGAGCCGCAGCCGTCGTTGATGTTCAGCCCGTCCGGCGCGGCGTGGATCGGGATGACGTCCGCGCCGGCCTCCCGATAGGTGCGCGCGGCCACCTCGTACGCGGCCCCGTGGGCACAGTCGACCACCACCCGGAGGCCGTCCAGCGGGTGCGTCAACGCGCCGAGCAGGTGCTTGACGTAGCGGTCCGCGCCGTCGGCCAGGTCCCGCACCCGGCCGATGCCGGCGCCGGTCGGGCGCTGCCAGCCGCCGGTGCCCGCCCCGCCGCCCGCGTTGGCCAGCACCGCCGCCTCGATCTGCCGCTCCACCTCGTCGGGCAGCTTGTGCCCGCCGGCGGCGAACAGCTTGATCCCGTTGTCCGGCATCGGGTTGTGCGAGGCGGACAGCATCACCCCGAGGTCGGCGCGGACGTCGTCGACCAGGAACGCCACGGCGGGGGTGGGCAGCACACCGACCCGCAGCACGTGGGCGCCGGCGCTGGCCAGGCCGGCGACCACCGCGGCCTCCAGCATCTCGCCGCTGGCGCGCGGGTCCCGCCCGACCACCGCCAGCGGCGGATGGCTGCGGTCCCGCTCGGCGAGGGTGTGGGCGGCGGCCACCGCCACCGCCATGGCCAGCTCCGGGGTGAGGTCGGCGTTGGCCCGGCCCCGTACGCCGTCCGTGCCGAACAGCTGCCCCATGCGTCCACCTCCGCGCTCGCGCCGCGCCGTTGCGGGCGTACCGGTGATCCGGGGCCGGGGGCGTGCCCGTCGGCGCCGAGATCGTCAAACTCAGCCGAAAACGCGCGGCGGGCGCGCCCGGCCGGGGAGCCGCCGCGGCACGAGGTCGGCCACCGCGCCGGTCGGGCGCTCGGTCGACCTCGTGCGCAACGGCGTTCCCGGGGGGCCGCCCACCGCGCGTTCGCGGATCAGCGCTTCGAGTACTGCGGTGCCTTGCGGGCCTTCTTGAGGCCGTACTTCTTGCTCTCCTTGACCCGGGCGTCCCGGGTCAGGAAGCCGGCCTTCTTCAGCGCCGGGCGGTCGTCGGCGTCGTTGGCGCACAGCGCCCGGGCGATGCCCAGCCGCAGCGCCCCGGCCTGTCCGGTGATCCCGCCGCCGCGCAGGTTCGCGATCACGTCGAACGCCTCGGTCTTCTCGGCGGTGACCAGCGGCTCCCGGATCAGCTGCTGGTGCACCTTGCTCGGGAAGTAGGCCTCCAGGTCACGCCCGTTGCAGGTGATCTTCCCGGTGCCCGGGACGATCCGGACCCGGACGATCGCCTCCTTGCGGCGGCCGACGGTCTGGATCGGGCGGTCCCCGCGGGGCACCCGGACGGGCGCCGCCGCCGTCGCCACGGGGGTCTCGACGGCCGTCGCCACGGCGGCGGGGGTGGGCACGGTGGTGTCGGTCATGCTGCGTCCTTCGCCCGCGCGGCAGCGCGATATCCCTTGTCCACGATTACTGCGCGATCTGCTTGATCTCGAAAGGCACCGGCTGCTGAGCGCGGTGCGGGTGGTCGGCACCGGGGTAGACCTTCAGCTTCTTGATCAGCTTACGGCCGAGCTTGTTGTGCGGCAGCATCCCCTTGACGGCCAGCTCGATCGCGCGCTCGGGGCGCTTGCTCAGCAGCTCGTCGTAGCTGACCTGCTTGAGGCCGCCCGGGTAGCCGGAGTGCCGATAGGCGATCTTGGTCTGCCGCTTGTTGCCGGTCAGGGCGACCTTGCCCGCGTTCACCACGATCACGAAGTCGCCGGTGTCGACGTGCGGGGCGAAGGTCGGCTTGTGCTTGCCCCGCAGCAGCGTGGCGGCGTGGGTCGCGAGACGGCCCAGCACGACGTCAGCGGCGTCGATCACGTGCCACTGCCGCTCGATCTCTCCCGGCTTCGGGCTGTACGTACGCACAGGTCTACCTTGTCTCGTTAGTCGGGGGACGGTCCGTCCTCGGTGCTGGCGGGCGAGCCGCTACCGCGCCGCCGGTGCGGTGCGCGGTGGTCTGGTGCCCCGTGTGTGGTGCCTCGTGGTGCGGCGCGCCCCGGGCCGGTGTGCCCTGGTCCCGGTACGCAGACGGTGCCGGGTACGCGGTGGTCCCGGTACGCGGTGGTGCGGTGCGCGCCGGGGCCGGCGCACCACGTACACCAGCAGGCAACGATACCCGGTGGCCGGTCGGCGGGTCAAAACCGGGTGCGCTCAGCCGACCGGGGCGGTTTCGCCCCGTTCGTACTCGGCGCGCAGCATCGCCATGGCGTGCTCCACCACGCTGACCAGCACCTGCTTGGCCGAGTCCCGGCGCCGGGCGTCGCAGAGCAGCAGCGGCACCCGCGGCGGGATGGCCAGCGCCTCCTGCACCTCGGCCAGCTCGTAGCGCGGGGCGCCGTCGAAGCAGTTCAGCGCGACCAGGTACGGCAGCCCACGGCTCTCGAAGTAGTCCAGCGGCGCGAAGGCGTCGGTGATCCGCCGGGTGTCCACGAGTACGGCCGCGCCCAGGGCGCCCCGGATCAGCTCGTCCCACATGAACCAGAAGCGCGTCTGGCCCGGGGTGCCGAACAGGTAGAGGATCAGGTCGTCGGCCATGGTGATCCGGCCGAAGTCCATCGCCACGGTGGTGGTGCCCTTGCCCGGCACCTTGGTGGCGTCGTCCACGCCCACCCCGGCGGAGGTCATGACCGCCTCGGTGGTCAGCGGCTCGATCTCCGAGACCGCCCCCACCAGGGTCGTCTTCCCCACCCCGAAGCCGCCCGCGACGACGATCTTCGCCGAGATGATGCCACCGTCGTGGTCGTCCCGGGCACTAGATCCTGCGAAGTCCACTGAGCACCCTCTCCAGCAAGTTCATTCGCTCCTGGTACCCCTGTGCCGGAGCGGCGTTGCGCAGCTTCAGCAGTCCGTCGGCCACCATGTCGGCCACGAGCACCCGGGTCACGCCCAGCGGCAGCCGGACGTACGCGGCCAGCTCCGCCAGCGACAGCGGGCGCTCGTCGCACATCACGGCGATCCGGTTCTTGTCGTGACCGGCGAACCGGGCCTCCTGGCGGCCGGTCGGCGTGGCCACGAGCACCGCCTCGATGGCGATGTCCTGCCGGGGCTCCGTCCGGCCCCGGGTGACCGCGTACGGGCGCACCAGTGCGCCGCGCGGGTCCTCCCGCGGCTGCGCCATGTCACGATCACCTCCTCAGTCGGCGACGGGTCGTCCCGCCACCGCACCCCGGCGCCCGGCGCGCCGCGGGTGTCCTCCTCGGGTCAGGCGGGATGCCCGACGGCCTCCCGGCGCGCGGGCACCAGGGCCTTGCCCACCCGCTCCACCAGCAGCGCCATCTCGTAGCCCACCTGGCCCACGTCACAGCTGCGCGCGGCCAGCACCGCGAGGCACGACCCGTCGCTGATGGACATCAGGAACAGGTAGCCGCTGTCCATCTCGATGACCGTCTGCAGCACGCCGCCGGCGCTGAACATCCGCGACGCGCCGTCGGTCAGGCTCACCACCCCGGCGGCGATGGCCGCGAGCTGGTCCGCCCGCTCCGGCGGGAGGTCCCGCGAGGAGGCGAGCAGAAGCCCGTCGGCCGAGACCGCCACGACGTGGGCGATCCCCGCGACGCTGTCGGCGAAGTTGGTGAGCAGCCAACTCATCTCGTGCATGGCCGCTGGCCTGGTCATCTGCTGGTCTCCTTGAGTGACGATGGCTCCTCGCCGGGGCCGTCGCCGGCCGACCGGCCGCGCTGGACCCCGCGGTGGTACGCGGCGAGCAGGCCGCGGACCTCCTCCGGCGTGCGCCGGCGCCGGTCCCGGTCGTGGGTTTCGATCCCGCCGGGCACGAGCTGCGCCTGGGGCACCCGCTTGGGCAGCCCCGAGCGGGTGCCCCAGGCGCAGCTCGTGCC
>DATMJT010000384.1:0-2454 GCA_035553735.1 Pilimelia sp. | reverse complement strand
GTACTGCGCCCGGCCGAGGTCAGCACCACCGTGTGGCCGGGCTACCCGCCGGTCACCCTGACCGCCCCCGCGCTCACCGGTGCCCTGACCGCCGCACCGCTGGTGGTCGCCGACGGGCGGCTGCGGATCTTCGCCGCCGCGCGCCAGCTGCGCGCGGACCCGGTCGACGCCCGCTCGCAGCGCAGCGCGCGTTGGTCGTACCGCCGGTGGCCGGCGCGGCTGGTCGGCGTGGCTGCCGCCGGGGAGGCGGTGCTCAGCCGGTGGTCCGACGGTGCGCTCGTCGCGCTCGACGCGCCGACGGGCCGGGTGCGGTGGCGCTCGTCCGGCCCGCCGCCGGTCGACGGCGGGCCCGCCTGGCGGCGTACCGGCGTGACGGTGCTGTTCGAGCCCGTGGGGCTCTGGACCGCCCGGTCCGCCGGTGGTGGGACGGTCCTGGCCGCCGGCGGCGGCCGCGTGGCGGCCTACCGGGTCGCCGACGGGGGGCGCCTGTGGACCGCTACGCTGGACCGCTGCCACGCCGGTGGGTTCACCACCGCGGCCGGTGAGTTCGTCGTGCTGGACTCCTGCGCCGACCGCCCGGAGCTGGTGGTCCGCGACGCGGCGACCGGGCTGCCGCGACTGCGCTGGCGCCCCCCGTCGTCGGGCGGCGCCCTGTCCGCGGGCGGTGGCTCCGCGGGTGGTGGCTCGTCCGCGGGTGGTGGCTCGTCCGCGGCGGCTACCCCGTCGCCGGGCGGCGCGCCGTCCCCAGAAGCCGGGCACAGCCCGGCCGCGGCCACCGCCGACCCGCTGGAGATCACTCCGCTGGGCTGCGCGGCGCACCGCTCCGGCTGTACGGCGGTGCGGGTGGGTACCCGCAGTGGTCCCCGCGGATGGCTGCTGGACGGGCCCGCCCCCGCCGCGGCGCCCGCGCTCGACCCGCCGTCGACGTGGCGCGCCGGCCCGGTCGCGGTGCCCGCGGCCACCTCGGCAGACGAGTTGACCGCCCGCGCCGTGGCCGACGGTGCCGCCCGGTGGACGTGGCGGGCCAGCGCCGCCGGTCCGGCCCGTCGGGCGACGGTGGTCGGGGTGAGCGCCGCCGCCGTGCACCTGCTCACCGGCGACCGCTGGCTGGTCACCCTGGACGCGGCGACCGGACGGGTGGTGTCCCGGGTGCGCCTGGTCAACGCGCGCGCCCCGGACACCGACTGGCGGCCCGGTGGGGTGCACGTGCGCGGGCGATTCGTCGTGATCGAACGGTTGCGGGCCGACGCCCGGCCGGACGACCCGGACGAGTCCTACTACGAGGGGATCTTCCCGGTACTGCTCACCCAGACCTGAGCCGGTCGCCTCGGCTCGCCACCCCGCGCCGGCGGACGGTCAGAGTGCGGCCTCCGCGGCGGCGAGGAACGCGTCGTTCTCGGCGGGCGTGCCGATGGTGACCCGCACCCCCTCGCCCGCGAACGGGCGCACGATCACGCCGCGCCGCTCCAGGGCGGCGGCGAACTCCAGCGACCGGTCGCCCAGCGGCAGCCACACGAAGTTGGCCTGGCTGGCCGGAACGTCGGCGACCAGCTTGCGGACCGCCTCGGTCACCCGGTCGCGCTCCGCGATCACCAGGGCGCAGCGCCGCCGCACCTCGTCCTCCTGGGCCAGCGCGGCCAGCGCACCGGCCTGGGCGGCGGCGCTGGTGGAGAAGGGCGTGACGACCTTGCGCACGGCCGCGGCCACCTCGGGTGCGGCGACGGTGAAACCGATCCGCAGGCCAGCCAGTCCCCACGCCTTCGACAGGGTGCGCAGCACCGCGACGTTGGGCCGGTCCCCGTATCGCTCCAGGCCGTCGGGGACATCGGGATCGGTCACGAACTCCCGGTACGCCTCGTCCAGCACCACCAGCACGTCCTCGGGCACCGCGTCGAGGAGGCGGTCCAGTTGGGCGGCGTGCACGAAGGTGCCGGTGGGATTGTTGGGGTTGCACACCAGCACCAGCCTGGTCCGGTCGGTCACCGCGGCGGCCATCGCCGCCAGGTCGTGCCCGTGGTCGGGCGTGTTCGGCACCCGGACCGCGGTCGCCCCCGTGGTGGCGGCGATGATCGGGTACGCCTCGAAGGAGCGCCACGCGAACACCACCTCGTCACCCGGCAGGCAGGTGGTGCGCACCAGGTGCTCGCACAGGGCGACGGAGCCGCAGCCGGTGGCGACCCGGTCGGGGTCCACGCCGTGCCGGTCGGCCAGGGCCGCCCGGAGCGCCTGCACCGCCATGTCGGGATAGCGGTGGACGCCGGCCGCCGCCTCCGCGACCGCCTCGACCACGCCGGGCAGCGGACCGTACGGGACCTCGTTGCTGGCCAGCTTGATCGCCTCCGGCAGTCCCAGCTCGCGGGCCAGGTCGGCCGGGCTGCGCCCGGGGACGTAGTTCGGCAGCGCGGCCAGGTCGCGCCGGGTCAGGCGGGGAGAGCTGCTCATGGGGTCCACCTC
>DATMJT010000383.1:0-6189 GCA_035553735.1 Pilimelia sp. | reverse complement strand
GGTGCGCGCCGCGCTGTCCGACGCCGGCGTGCCGCCCGCCTCGCTGCTGCTGGAGATCACCGAGAGTCTGCTGCTGCGCGACCAGGACCAGGTCTGGTCGGAGCTGGCGGCGCTGCGGCAGCTGGGCGTGCGCATCGCCATCGACGACTTCGGCACCGGCTACTCGTCGCTGAGCTACCTGCGTCAGGTGCCGATCGACGTACTGAAGATCGACAGATCGTTCGTGGACACCATGACCACGGCCCCGCAGCAGGCGGCGCTCGTGGACGGCATCATCCGGCTGGCCCACACCCTGGGGCTGACCGTGGTCGCCGAGGGCATCGAGGACCGGGCGTCCCAGCTGCTGCTCGCCGACATGGGCTGCGCCCTGGGCCAGGGCTACCACTTCGCCCGGCCGATGCCGGCCGAGGAGACGGTCCGGTGGTTCGCCGACCACCGGGCGCCGGCGGTGTCCAGTCGCTCCGGCGGGTGACACGTACCGGGTCCGCGGGCCGGGTAGAGATGGGTCCATGATTGTTCGACCCCGGACCGACGGGGAGGCCCGACCGCGCCCTCCCCACGCCCCCGAGCGGCTGGCCGACCTGGCCCGCCTGCGCGCGGTCAGCCCCATGTACGACGCCGTCATCGAGGAGGTGGACGGCCGCCGGATCCGCATCGGCGACCGCTGGCTGGTGGACTTCGCGTCGTGCAACTACCTCGGATTCGACCTGGAGCCGGAGATCATCGAGGCGGTCGGGGTCGAGGTCCGGCGGTGGGGGACCCACCCCGGCTGGTCGCGGCTGCTGGGCAGCCCGCGACTCTACCCGCAGATCGAGGAGCGGCTGACCGACCTCCTGGGCGCCCCCGACACGCTGGTGCTGCCCACCATCACCCACATCCACCTGTCGGTGCTGCCCGCGCTGGCCGGGCGCGACGGCACGATCCTGCTGCACTCCCGGGCGCACAAGACGCTGTACGACGGCGCCCGCTACGCCGCCGGCCTCGGGGCCACCGTGCGCCGCTTCACGCCGGGGGACTGGGACGGCCTGGCCGGGCTGCTGGCCGGCGCGCCGCCCGGGGCGCCGGTGCTGGTCTGCCTGGACGGGGTGGACAGCATGACCGGCAACCTGCCGGACCTGCCGCGGCTGGCCGGGCTCTGCCGAGAGCGGGGCGCGCTGCTGTACGTCGACGACGCGCACGGCTTCGGCGTCATCGGGCAGCGCCAGCCCGACGAGACCTCGCCGTACGGCGCCCGCGGCAACTCGGTGGTGCGGCACCTGGGGGAGTCCTACGACAACATCGTGCTCGTCGGCGGCTTCTCCAAGGCCTACTCCTCGCTGCTGGCGTTCCTCGCGCTGCCCACGGCCCTGAAGGACGAACTCAAGATCACCGCAGCGCCGTACCTGTACTCGGGCCCGTCGCCGGTGGCGTCGCTGGCCAGCGTGCTCGCCGGCTTCGACGTCAACGACGCGCGCGGCGACGAGCTGCGCGGCCGGCTGTTCCGGCTCACCGACCGGGTGCTGAGCCACCTGCGGGCCCTGGGCGTGCAGACCCTCAACGAGACCGGCACGCCGATCGTGGAGCTGCCGCTGGCCCCGGGGGTGGACCTCGCCGCGGTCGCCGACCAGCTGTGGCGCCGCGGCGTCTACGTGACCCTGGCGGCCTACCCGCTGGTGCCGCGCGAGCAGGTGGGCGTCCGGCTGCAGCTCACCGCCGCGCACGACGACGGGCACGTGGACCAGGCCGTCGCGGCGCTGACCGAGCTGGCCGGGGTGTTCCGCCGGCACGAGGTCGCCACCGGGGAGGGGCCGGTGGCGCTGCGCTGAGTCCGCGCCGGACGCGCGCCCGCCGGCCGCCGCCGCGAACACCCCGCGCGGACCCGCCCTGGGCGCCGAAACGCCCGCCTCGCCGCCGCGAACGGCCGACGCCGCCCGCCCGCCGGGCGGCGCGGTGGCCTCAGGCCGCCACCAGCCGGCCGCCCCCCAGCAGCGGGCCCGCCTGCTCGGGCGGCAGCGGCCTGCCGAAGAGGAACCCCTGTGCCACCCGGTAGCCGAGCTGGTGCAGCCGGTCGGCCTGGGCCTGGGTCTCCACGCCCTCGGCCACCGCGCCCAGGTGCAGCCCGTCGGCGATCTGGATCATTGCGGTGGCGATGACCGCCTCCTCGCTGGTCTCGGTGATCCCGTCGATGAAGGACTTGTCCACCTTCAGCACGTGCACCGGCGTGCTGCGCAGCAGCCCGAGCGAGGAGTGGCCGGTGCCGAAGTCGTCGAGCGCCACCCGCACCCCCAGGGCGCAGATGTCGGCCAGCGCCGCCACGGCGGCCTCGTTGTCGAACACGGCCGTCTCGGTCACCTCGATGATCAGGCGGTTCGCCGGCAGGCCGGTCTCGGCCAGCACGCGGGCCACCCGGTCGGCGAAACCGTGCTCCCGCAGCTGTCGGGCGGAGATGTTCACCCCGACCTCCCAGTCCCGGTCGGGACCGTAGGCGGCGTGCCACTGCGCCGCCTGCCGGCAGGCCTCCCGCAGGATCCAGGCGCCGAGCGGCACGATCAGCCCGGTGCGCTCGGCCGCCCCGATGAACAGGTCCGGCCGGACCAGGCCGCGCTCCGGCTGCTGCCAGCGCACCAGGGCCTCCACGCCGACCGTCTCGCCGCCGGGCAGCCGCACCACCGGCTGGTAGAGCAGGTGGAACTCGCCGCGGTCGAGCCCCTGGCGCAGTTCGGCGCCCAGCTGCGCGTCGCCCTCGGCCTGCCGGTCCAGGCCCAGGTCGTAGCGGGCGTGCCCGCCCTTGCCCCGGTCCTTGGCCGCGTACATCGCCAGGTCGGCGCGGCGCAGCAGCTCGCCGGGGTTGGCGCCGGGCCAGGCCTCGGCCAGCCCGATGCTCGACCCCACCAGCAGGTCGTGGCCGTCCACGGGCACCGGCTTGGCCAGCGCCGCGGAGATGCGCTCCAGCACCCCGCCCGTCTCGTTGGCGGAGACCCCCCGCAGCAGCAGGGCGAACTCGTCGCCGCCCAGCCGGGCGACGGTGTCGGAGGCCCGTACGCAGGTGCGCAGCCGCCGGCCGACCTCGGCCAACAGGCTGTCGCCCACCGTGTGGCCCAGCCGGTCGTTGATGCTCTTGAAGTCGTCGAGGTCGACCAGCGCGACGGTCACCGGCTCGCCGCGGTCCAGGGCCTGCTGGGTGGCCTCCTCGAAGTGTCGCCGGTTGGCCAGCCCGGTGAGCACGTCGTGCCGGGCGTGGAAGGCGAGCTGGCGCTGCACCTCCTCCAGCTCCTCCAGGCTGGCGTCCACCCGGTGCCGCAGCCGGGCGTTGTCCCGGAAGGTGACCACCTGGCGCAGTACCACGAGGCCGATCAGCAGGATGGTGCCGAACGCCACGACGAGGGCGTGGGTGCCGCCCTGCGGCGCCGTGACCAGCAGCAGCCCCGAGGCGGCCGCGACCGCGGCGTAGGGGACCAGCCCGCACGGCCGGGACCGGGGCCGGGACGCCGCCACGGGCTCGGCCCCGGCGCGCCACTGCCGGGCGGCGGCCAGCGCCAGCAGCAGACCGGTGACCGGCACGACCAGCTGCGCGCTGTTCAGGTACGGATACGGTGCCCACAGCGGCGCCAGCGCGCCGGCCAGGGCGCCGACCGCAACCGTGGCGCCGAGTAGGCGCAGCGCGCGCCGGTCGACCGGCCCCGGCCCGGCCTGGGCGGCGCGGAGGCAGGCGAGGGTGCCGATCAGCCCGGACGCGACGACCGCCATGGTCGCGCTGAGGGTTCCGGTGAAGAACGGCCAGTCCGGCCCGGCGTGGTGGGTGACGTACCACGTGAACAGGCCGGTGGCCAGCAGGACCACGGCGGCGTCCAGACCCAGCCGCAGCCAGTCGGCCGGGGTGCGGGCCGCCGCGAGCGGCAGCCCCGTGATGGCCCAGACCACGAGCAGCACACCCGCCAGGTACGCGGCCAGGGTGAGCGGACCCACCCGCTGGGTCGGCGCCGGGCCGGACAGGGCGTCCCACGCGTTGGCCACCGTGCCGGCGCCCAGCACCCCGACGGCCACGGCCAGCCGGGCCCAGAACGTCCGACCCGCCGAGGCGGCGGGCAGCGCGGCCGCGGCCTGGCGGCAGGCCGCGGCGGCCAGCAGGGCACCGACCGGCGGCGGCAGCCACAGCAGCCAGTCGGCAGACCAGCGGCCGGACACCCCGGCGGCGAAACCGGCGGCGGCCAGGCCGGCTACCGCAGCCAGCGCCGCGAGCAGGTAGCCCGGGCGTACGGCGGTAACGCCGGGACGGCCGTCGGCCATCGTGCGCTCCCTCTCGTCCGTCCGGATCTTCCACCGGGGTCATCGGATGCCGGCTGCCCGGACTGAGGCATTTGCGTCGTGCGACGGGCGCACCGGCCTCGCGCAGCCTGGCTCAGCTGGAGCGCCGGGACGCCGATGTACGCGGCGTGCCGGCATGGACCGTACGGACGCTGCTCGGCGGTGCGCTGCTGGCGGCCGCCGCGGTGGCCCTGTCCGGCGGCACCCTGCCGGGGGACCTGGGCTATCTCGCGGTCTACCTGGCGCTGTGCGCGGGCGCCTGGTGGGCGGTGGTCCGCCGGCGCCGCCGGGCCGATCGGGCGCCGTGGGTGGCGCTGGCGTTGGCGCAGACCGCCTGGCTCGTCGGGGACGCGGTCAGCCTCGGCTGGTGGTGGGCGGCGGGGTCGGCGGCGCCGCTGGGGGTGCCGGACGCGGCCTGGCTGGCCGGGTACGCGGCGATGGGCGCCGGCCTGGTGCTGATGGTCCGGCGGCGGGCACCCGGCCGGCTGCGCGGCGCGGTCCTGGACATGCTCACCCTGACCTGTGCCCTGGGCATCGCCGCCGGATGGCTGGTGGCACCGTGGCCGGCGGACCCGGCGCACGGCCCGCTCGGGCTGATCCTCTCCCACGCCGCGTACCCGCTCGCCGACCTGCTGCTCGCCGCCGGGGTGCTGCTGCTGGTGCTCTCGCCCGGTGCCCGCGGCGCACCCACCCGCCTGCTGCTGGCCGCGGCCGGGGCCCGGCTGCTGGCCGACCTCGGCTACGTCGCGCTGCCGCAGCTGCTGGGGCGCGCCGCCGGGCACAGCATGGACGGCCTGGTGCTGCTGGGCAACGCGCTGCTGGTGGCGGCGGCCCTGCACCCGGCCGCGGCCGAGCTGACCACGGACCACCCGCCCCGCGGCACCCTGCACCCGGCCCGGGTGGTCTTCCTGGGGCTGGCCCTGGTCACGGGACCGGCCACGGCGGTCACCCTGCAGCCGGGCACCACCGGGGCCCGGGTGGCCCTGCTGGCCGCGACGCTGGCCACCGCGGGCTTCGTGCTGGCGCGGTTCCTGCTGGCCGTGCGGGAGCAGGAGCGCACCGAGCGCCAGCTGGCCCACCTGGCGGCCCACGACGCGCTGACCGGGCTGGCCAACCGGCGCACCTTCACCGAGCGTCTGGAGCAGGTGCTCCGCGCGGCGCGCGGCGCCCTGGTCTGCTACGTCGACCTCGACGGCTTCAAGGCGGTCAACGACGGCGACGGCCACGAGGCCGGCGACGCGGTGCTGGTGGCGGTCGCCGACCGGCTGCGGGCCGCGGTGCGCTCCGGCGACCTGGTGGCGCGCCTGGGCGGCGACGAGTTCGCCGTGCTGTGCCCGGGCGCGGTGCCGCTGGCGGAGGCGACCGCGCTGGCCGACCGGCTGCTCGCCGAGCTGGCCCGGCCGGTGCCGTACGGCGGCGACGAGCTGCGGGTCGGCGCGAGCATCGGCGTGGCCATGGCCGACGCCCGCCCGCGCGGCGCGGACCCGCGGATGCTGCTGCGCGCCGCCGACCACGCCATGTACGAGGCCAAGCGCCTGGGCCGCGGCCGGTGGGTGCTGGCCGGCACCTCCCGCGCCGGCTGACGCGCTGCGCGGCCCTCCCGCAGGGGCGGCTGCGCGCGCCGAACCGGCCGCCGCGGTGCTGCCGCTTCGTCAGCCTTGCCGGTGTTTGACAGGCCTGGCGGCTTGCCCGTGTCCACCTGGGACGGTAGGCATGGGACAGAGCCGTCGACGCCGGGAGGCAGGATGCCGTCACGCCCCAGCACCGCACGATCCCCCAGAGCCCAGGTGAGCGCCGCCGCCCGGAGCACGGGTGGCGGCCCAGGCGCCCCCGGACGACCCGGCCGGGCCGGGGCCGCCCGCCGGGTCCTCGCCGCCGCGACCGCCGTCGCGGCGATGCTGGCCC
>DATMJT010000382.1:0-3022 GCA_035553735.1 Pilimelia sp. | reverse complement strand
TGCTTGGACCGGCGGCTCGGCGCGCAGCGGATCGGGGACGATCACCACCGGCGGAGCCGACGGCCCGGCAAGGAACGGCGTCGTGCCGAACGGCTCGGCAACCCGCAACCGGGCGGGGCCCATCCCCAGGCCAGCGAGCGTGGGCAGGGACGCCAGCGTCACCAGCAGTGCCACGACCAGCAGGAACCGGCGACTGGGCCCGGTGAGCGCGGCCTGCCTCGACCGCGGACGAACCGCGGGCGGCGCCGGGCTGACCGCCGGATCCGGCACGTATCGCCCCCCCTGATTCAGAACGCCTCGGCCCCCCGGCCGGAGAGTAATGGTACGGCCGACTCAACGTAATGGCCCCACCGGGGCGATACGCCCCATGCGGGGTGAATCGCGCAGCAGGACAGGTCGTCCGGTCACCGACTCCGCACTACCCGCGCCGCCGGCCGGTACGCGGCGGAGTGCCCGCGAAATCTCCGATCTGGCGGATCCCGGCTAATCCGGCCCCGCCGCACGCCGCGGCGAGGGGACCTGTGGCGTTCTCACGTTCTCTGCCAGGATGGAGGCGCCGGTCGCCGGCCGGGCGGCGCGTACCCGCGACCGACCGACCGGGCGGCCGGACCGGCGGCCCCGTACGGGTGGTCCTGCGTGACCACCGCCGGAGCCCGCGCGGCAACCCCCACCGGGGCCAGGCGGGGCGATGAGAATTCCTGCCAGCACCAGCCGGCAGGGCACCACAGCGCGGTCGGGACACCCCCGGGACCGGCGTACCTACGACAGGAGACACGATGGCGATGCGATCCGCGCCCGGCGGGACCGCCAGGCGACGCGGCCGGGGGGGCGCCCCGGCCGGTGATCCCGAGTTCGTCCAACTGCTCACCCCGGACGGCGAACGCATCGACCGGGCGATCGGCCCCGACGGCACGGAGTACACGGTCGACCTCACCGACGACGAGTACCGGGGCTTCTACCGGGACCTGGTGATCGTGCGCAAGCTGGACGCCGAGGCGACCGCGCTGCAGCGCCAGGGCGAGCTGGGCCTGTGGGCCAGCCTGCTGGGCCAGGAGGCGGCGCAGGTCGGCTCCGGCCGGGCGCTGCGGCCGCAGGACATGGCCTTCCCGACCTACCGCGAGCACGGCGTCCTCTACTGCCGCGGCATCGACCCGATCATGCCGCTGGGCCTGTTCCGCGGCGTGGACCAGGGCGGCTGGGACCCCAACGAGTTCAAGTTCAACATGTACACGATCGTCATCGGGGCGCAGACTCTGCACGCCACCGGCTACGCCATGGGCGTGGCCAAGGACGGCGCGGTCGGCACCGACGACGGCGAGGCCGTCATCGCCTACTTCGGTGACGGCGCCTCCTCGCAGGGCGACGTGAACGAGGCGTTCGTCTGGGCCGGGGTGTTCAACGCCCCGCTGGTGTTCTTCTGCCAGAACAACCAGTACGCGATCTCCATGCCGCTGGAGCGGCAGACCCGGGCGCCGCTGTTCCGCCGCGCCGCCGGCTTCGGCTTCCCGGGCACCCGGGTGGACGGCAACGACGTGCTGGCGTCGTACGCGGTCACCCGCGCCGCGCTGGACGCGGCCCGGCACGGCCAGGGCCCGTCGTTGATCGAGGCCTACACCTACCGGATGGGCGCGCACACCACCTCCGACGACCCGACCCGCTACCGGATCGCCAGCGAGGTCGAGGCGTGGCAGGCCAAGGACCCGATCCTGCGGATGCGGACCTTCCTCACCAAGCAGCAGCTCGCCGACGACGACTTCTTCGCCGAGGTGGACGCGCAGGCCAAGCGGGAGGCCGTGCACCTGCGCGAGCGGGTGCTCGCGATGCCCGACCCCGCACCGCTGACGCTGTTCGACCACGTCTACCCGAACGGCTCCCCCGAGCTGGATGTCCAGCGTGCGGAGTTCGCCCGGTACCTGGACTCGTTCGAGGGGAGCGCGCACTGATGGCCGCCGAGACCCTGACCCTGGGCAAGGCCCTCAACGCCGGGCTGCGCCGCGCCATGGAGGACGACTCCAAGGTGCTCATCATGGGCGAGGACGTCGGCAAGCTGGGCGGCGTCTTCCGGATCACCGACGGGCTGCAGAAGGACTTCGGCGAGGACCGGGTGATCGACACCCCGCTGGCCGAGTCCGGGATCATCGGCACCGCGGTCGGCCTGGCCATCCGCGGCTACCGCCCGGTGTGCGAGATCCAGTTCGACGGCTTCGTCTACCCGGCGTACGACCAGATCGTCAGCCAGGTGGCCAAGATGCACTACCGGTCGCGGGGCAAGCTGCGGCTGCCGATCGTCATCCGGATCCCGTTCGGCGGCGGCATCGGTGCGGTGGAGCACCACTCGGAGTCGCCCGAGGCGTACTTCGCGCACACCGCCGGCCTCAAGGTGGTGTGCTGCGCCAGCCCGGCCGACGCGTACTGGATGATCCAGCAGGCCATCGCCTCCGACGACCCGGTCGTGTTCATGGAGCCGAAGCGGCGGTACTGGGAGAAGGGCGCGGTGGAGCTGGACGCCCCGCTCGCCGGCGCGTACCCGCTGCACGCCTCGCGGGTGGTGCGGCCCGGTAGCCACGCCACGGTGCTGGCGTACGGGCCGATGGTGCGCACCGCGCTGGACGCCGCCGAGGCCGCCGCCGGGGAGGGCCGGGAACTGGAGGTCATCGACCTGCGCACGCTCTCGCCGCTGGACCTGGAGCCGGTGTACGAGTCGGTGCGCCGCACCGGCCGCTGCGTGGTGGTGCACGAGGCGCCGCTGACCCTGGGCCTGGGCGCCGAGCTGGCCAGCCGGATCACCGAGCAGTGCTTCTACTCCCTGGAGGCCCCGGTGCTGCGGGTGGCGGGCTTCGACACCCCGTACCCGGCCTCCCGGGTCGAGGAGGAGTACCTGCCGGACCTGGACCGGATCCTGGACGCCGTCGACCGGTCGTTCGGGTGGTGAGCGGCGTGTCGCGGATCAAGGAGTTCAACCTGCCGGACCTCGGCGAGGGACTCACCGAGGGCGAGATCCTGCAGTGGCTCGTCGAGGTGG